>LFSN01000105.1 GCA_001513125.1 Clostridia bacterium DTU030 | reverse complement strand
TCTCCCCTCTTTTAAACGATAAATGTCTCTCTTGTTTATTTTTGCTATCTTTATATAATTCTCCCCTGGTCTCCCACTTCCTGCACAATTAGAGATTTTTTTATAATTTCCTATAACTTTTTATTTGGCAGGCTGTCTTGTTAAAGCAGTTGGCAAAAACCGGTAAGTTGCTGCCAGGAAAAGACCACAAAAATACCCACCGGCTGCCCCTGACGACTATTTTGTAAAGAATGGATAAAAAAACCTTTTGGCGAAAGGCTTCGGGACTAAAATGGCGAATATTCCTAGTGAGAACTAAAGGCCATAGTGGCCCAATTAAAAATAGCACTGTTTTAGGGAGGGCATGGAGATGAAGGCCCGGAGACTATTGGCTTCTCTAATGATATTTTTACAGCTGGTGCTTACCATCCTTGGAAGCGGGCTGCCGGTACTGGCGCAGGAAGATGAGCAGCCATATCCTTTCATTCACGAAGTATACCCAAATTACGGCCCCGTGACAGGGAACACCACAGTCATTATCACTGGCCTTCATTTTGGAAGTGCCAGTGAAGACGTCGAGGTAGAATTCTACAATAGAGACCATGAAATCACTATTAGGCAAAAAGTAGAAAAAGTTACCAACAACACTATAGAAATTACAACAAACCCGTGGATGGCCCCAGGACCCGGTGATTACGGCGATGATGCTCGTATCATGGACGTTGTGGTTATAGTCAAAGGCGATAAAAAAGTAACGAAAGAAAATGCTTTTACTTATGTTGTCGAAGAGCTCAGCGAACCGGTAATTGAGGATTTTACCCCCGACGGCGGCGGGGCAGGCGGGGGAACCTGGGTCACCATAGAGGGAAGGAACTTTATTATAGATAGGAACGAAGAAGGGGAACCCATCTACCCCGATATTTACTTTGGGAACGCAAAAGTCGATGTCAGCGACATAGAATCCGTGACCTTGACAGAAATTGTAGTCAAAAGCCCCCCTCACTGGGGCGGTGGTTTTGTTAAGATCAGGGTTGAGAACCCGGATAAGGCTAGAGCTATTTCGGAAAAGGAGTTCTTCTACAAGACCCCATCGGCCGCCATTCAACGGATCAGCCCTAGTACTGGACCTAGGCTGGCTGAAGATCCTATCTGGGTGCGGATAGAAGGCGGCAATATACCAGACTGGAGAACAATGACACCTCTTTTCGATAACAAGCCCGAGAATTGGGAAATAGAAAGTATCAACGTGCAAGCCTATATCGGAGATGCAGAACTTAAAGACCTCACCTGGGAAAACTACGATAGTATCCTGGGGAAGGCCCCCACCGACGGACCCCAAGGGCGCCTACCCGTTACCCTCAGAGTATTGACAATTGTTAAAGATAACGAATCTGGAAAAACCTTGAGAATAGTAGAGGAAGCTGTGCTTCCAGATGCCTTCACCCTGGTGGACTACTGGGATGAGCCCCAGGTACTGGCCGTCATGAATACCAATGAAAAGCTGCTGGAATTGGGCCGGACTAATGAGGGTCCCCTGGAGGGCACCACCCCCGATAGGCCCGAGCCCATCTATGTCATCGGCTACAATTTCAGTGAAAATATGGAAGTCTATTTTGGCGAAAACCAGGCCCAGCTTGTGGGGACGCCCACCATCGGCCCACCGCCGGGACTTGAAGGACACTGGGACGATGAGGGCACACTCCTTCCCCAGTGGCAGAGGGTAATCCTGCCTCCGGCAGAGATACCAGGCCCTGTTACCGTACGGGTGGTGCGAAAGGACGAAACTGGCGATGCTGCGGGCTACCTCCCCCGGGGCTTCATCTACCGGGATACCGACATGAGTGTCGCCCAGTTATTCCCCAAAAGCGGCCCCGCTTCCGGGGGACAGCGGGTCACCATAACGGGGGCCAACCTGGACCTGGTCACAGCCATCATCTTCGGCAGCCAACCGGGAACGAACCTGGAAGTAGCGGCTGATGGTACCCATCTCACCGTGGTTACAGACCGCCACGAATTGGGCGTAGTGGACGTCACCCTGATCGACCCCTTCGGGACCCTTGTCCTGGAGAATGCTTACGAATATGTCATGGACGAATTTGACCTAAAAATAGAGGCCGTCACTCCCAACTGGGCCAAACGGACGGGCGGTGATGTGGTGTACCTTGAAAGTGTTTCTCCCATCAACGGCCCCCGGGTCTTCTTCGGCGACACCGAAGCCCATCAGGTAGAGCTGATGATGAAGGATGAAGTGCCAGAGCAAGAAATGGAAAAGATAGGGTATTGGCAGAAAGAAGAAGCCGAATACGTCCTCCGGGTGGTGGTTCCCCCCGGCGAGACGGGCTGGACCCAGGTCCGGGTCACAAACCTGAAGGGCGATGTGCAAACCCTCCCCTTCTACTACCTGAGCCAGCCGGAGATCAGCGCTGTAGAGCCGGCCTACGCCTCGGTCCGGGGCGGCAACATCATAGGGGTACAGGGCAGGGATTTCCTGGGGGAATTTAAACAGGAGGATCCATTAACCCTTAATCCCCAGCCCGATGGCGCCGCTGGCGAGCTCACCATCAAGCTCTCCGGTCCCAGGGACATTACCTGCCAGGAGTGGGAGCTGAGGGACGACGGCCTGGTCTTCCGCATCCCGGCCCTGGAAAGCGGCGAATATCCCGAGGGCCGCTACACCCTCACCATCACCAACGCCGACGGCGGGCAGGCGGTGCGGGCCGATGCCATCACCTTTATCTGGGCCCCCAGCAGGCCGGAAATCAAGGGCTTTGTTCCCGACAAGGGAACCTACCAGGGGGGCACCAGTGTCGTTGTCTCGGGACAGAACTTCGACAACCCCCGCCTCTACTTCGGCCTGGAGGAGGCCGCCATAGACGAGCACGGCCTCCTTACCATCAGGGCCAAAACACCCCCCTACAGCGGGGAGAGGAAAAAAGAAGGGATAGAGGTTCGGGTTACCGTCATAAATGAAGACGGCGCCGTTGCCATTGCCGATGATTTCTTTACCTACACCTTCCCGGAACCCGGCCTTTCGGTACG
>LFSN01000141.1 GCA_001513125.1 Clostridia bacterium DTU030 | reverse complement strand
AGCGCCGATGGTACTAGGGCACAAGCCCTGGGAGAGTAGGTCGCCGCCAGGAATTAATTTTTAAAGGCTTAGGGTGAGTCATATTTGACAAACCCCACGAAAATAATTATAATATAATATGAAATGAGTAGCGTTCCTCGGTAGCTCAATGGCAGAGCGCTCGGCTGTTAACCGAGTCGTTGCAGGTTCGAGTCCTGCCCGAGGAGCCATTTTTATTTTCTAATAGATGGAGTGGAGAGATGGCCCTGACAAAGGAGACCTACCAGAAACTATATGACATGCTCTGTGATGTAACTCCCCTGGAGTATGACTGTGGTATTTTATGCGATCAGGTTTGCTGTCAGGGGAGTAAAGACCTGGGTATGTACCTTTTTCCCGGGGAGGAAGAGCTCTTTAGCATGAAGGAGGACTGGCTGAAATGGGAAGCCCAGAAGGTGAAATACTACGACTTTCCTCCCAGCTGGGAAGGTACGGTGTATTTCGTTACCTGTACCAAACCCTGTCCCCGTAAGATGCGGCCCCTCCAGTGCCGCTTCTATCCCCTTGCTCCCCACCTCCTTGCCGACGGCTCCCTCCTCCTCATCTACGATCCAGCCCAGGTCCCCTACCAGTGTCCCTTAATTACAGAGAAGATGAAGCTCAGGCCCGAGTTTGTCCAGCGGGTCTACGAGGCTTGGCGGATCTTGCTGGAGGATGGTAAAATTCGGGACCTGGTGAAGTGGGATTCCAGGGAACGGGAAGGCCGGCCCGATTTTATCCCGGAAATAGTCCTGGCGGAAGATAAAGATCCCGCTGATCCCGCTGGCTGAATTGTTTCCCCGGCTTTGCCTTGACGTCGGCAGCCGGGCGGTTTAAAATTAGAATAAGAAATGTGGGCCTGTAGCTCAGAGGGAGAGCGCCTGACTCGCATTCAGGAGGCCAAGGGTTCGAATCCCTTCAGGTCCACCAGCAAAAACACAGTAACCACGGGGTTTTCAGGCCCTGTGGTTTTTTCATGCACCGCCAGGATAGCAATTTTTGTGGCTATTCTGTTCACAACCTGGCTATGGTGTAATAATCAGGGTGTAATATTTAGTTTCATAGGAATCGGGTTGTTCCGGTAAGGGCAAGGCGGTGGAAAAGCTCAGGAGCAGTCTTTGACCAGCGGGAGACCAGAAGGGTCCCTGCAGGTGGTCGCCGAAGAGAAGGGTCGCTGCTTTTCGGCTGCTGTCTCCAATCCTAACAAATAAGGCCGCCCTTTGGTTCATCCCCTCTTCTTCTCCGTCCACAATCCAGGCAGCGTGGCCCTGCGGGTTGATTGCCCCACTCAGAATCCTGCCTGTTGCTTCTTCCCAATGGACCCCACCTTCTGAATCCATTACGCCGATTCCACAGGGAATTGCATTATCGGCAAAATAACGCTGAAAAAGGATTCCGGAACTCCCGATGGACAGTCCTTCCAGATACTCCCCGTCATCGGCATTGGTGATGAGGGTGGTTTCACTGGTTTCCCGGTTGTAAACAGCCAGATCGGAACGGTAACCGGAGGAGTATTCCTGGGTGCCGTCCTTTTTGCGGCTGGCCCTGGCGGTGAATATCAGATGCTGGTCATCGAGCCAGCCCGTAGGAGAGGTAAGAAAATAGCCGGGCAGGTCCATGGCCAGGGTTTCCGTATTCCCAGTATCCAGGTCATAGATAAAATACTCGTTATCCCATTCATATTCGTAGTACAGGAGGAGGTTATTCCCAGCGGGGGACCAGAGGCCTCCTTGCAGTGTTGTCCCTTCCCTTTGTTCTGACCAGAGGAGCTTCTTTCCGGTTCCCTCCCCGTTAATGAGCTGGATCCCGTCTCCATTCCGGAAAAGAAACTGTTCCCGGTCGGGGGAAAGGCGGATATCCCAGGCGGTGACACCCAGGGAGGTGTAGGAGCTATTCTGCACCTTGACCCGGAGGGGGTTGGTCCCGCTTAACCCCAGTATCTCTTCTTCGCTGAGCCAACCTGCGGCCAAGAAATACTCCGGCAGTTGGGGAAGGGATTGGATCGCAGCAGCGGTTGCGCTGTAGAGCTTGCCCTCATCATTCCCTTCCCCTTGGAGGGCGGCGGCAGCGTACGGTCCTTGTTCCACAGGGCTTTCCCCATGCTCATCCCCAGGCTGCTTTTGCAGGCAGCCGGAGAGTAGGAACACCATGGTTAGCAATAGGGCCAGAAAAAGCCCCGATTTTTTTCTCATTATTAACACTCCTTTCCCCCGTCCAAATATTGTTGTATTTATAGACGTCCAGGAGCAGTATAAAGTTTCCTAGGTAGCCCCATGCCTTCGGCTCTGGACAGGCCTTCTGCGAGGAGAACTGGAAGGGAGCCAGAAAGGGACATTGGGTCAGGATGAAGAGTGTTTTTTAAAAAGGCAGGAAAAGGTTGGCGGCATGTAGAATTAAAGGCCCAGAAAAAGTATGGCGTGTTTTGTCAGATCATTTTAGCTTTAGTTTGCAGGCTGCCCTGTGATCTGATCGGATTTAGTCGCTGCTAGCGGGAGACTGGTGCTGGCCGCAGCCTATTCGAGGTGAAGGATGATGGCCTACATAAGAAAAAAGGCTCTGCCGGTGGCCCTTATTCTTCTTGCCTGTTTCTTCCTCGCCCTGCCCCTGGGGCAGGGGAAGGGACAGGAACAGGGTGACACACTGCCTCCCCTGGGGGAACTCCACCACCAGCTTGAAACCCTGGATCGGGCCGAGAAGGAAACCCTGGCCGAGCTTTTTTTAGTTACGGAAAGTATCAAGGAGCAGGAGAGGGAGCTGGCTGCCCTCCAGGAAAGGCAGGAACAGGTGCTGGTTGCCCTGGACCGGGCCGAGATTGACTATGAGGAAGCCGCTGCCAATTATGAAGAAGCCAGGGGCACGGCAACGGAAGCCCTGCGCTGGCTGCAGAAGTTGGGCCCTGTCTCCTACATCGATCTCATTGTGGGCGCAGCTTCCTTCAGCGACTTTTGGCAGCGCCTCGATACAATTTTTCTGGCTGTCCGGGGTGTGGAGAGGGCCCTGCAGCATTTGACTGTAACCCGGGAGAAGGCTATTGCCCAGAAGGAAGGCCTCACTGCCACCCGGGATGAACTGGAGCGGGTGGTGGCCGCGGCCAGGGAAAAACTGCAGCAGTTGGAGGAGACCAGGGGGCAAATGGAGGCCAGCCTGGCCGGCCTAGGCGATCGGAGGCAGGAATACGAAAGATACCTGGCCGAGCTGGAGGACCTGTGGCTCCAGGAGCTCATCCCCTACTTAAAGGCAGCGGCGACGGAGCTGCTAAAACTGATGTCTTCCGGTGGGCAGGATGCCCTGGAGATCGATTGGCAGCTGACCAGGGACGGGTTGAAGGGGCGGCTTCCCTTTACGGCCCTCAATGCCAGCCTTGCCGCATCGCCCATCTTGCAGGGGGCCCAGTTTTCCGGCGCAGATGGTCAGCTTGTTTTCACCGTTCCCGAGCGGGGCCTCACCCTGCAGGGGAAATTGTCCCTGGACGAAGGGGGCAGGGAGGGTAGTTTCGATGTGGAGGAAATATGGCTCTGGGGGATGCCCATCAGCCCCACGGTTCTGGCCGATTACCGGGAGGAAACCCGCTTTACCCTCACCGTGCCATCCCTGGCTCCCGGCATTCGCCTGCGGGAAATCAGGGTGACCGCCGATGCTCTGGAAATGACACTAGGTTTTTAAGGGGGAAAACAAAGGCTGCTTGGGAAACCAAGGGGCTTTACAGGGAGGGGTAGGATTGATTCACGCCCGGGGGGTAGCCAAGGTTTACGAGAATGGAACCCAGGCTTTGCAGGAAGTAAATTTAGAGGTAGCAGAGGGAGAACTTGTTTATGTCCTCGGTGCCAGCGGGGCGGGGAAAACCACCCTCTTGAAATTGCTGCTGGGGATGGAAAGGCTGACGGCCGGTGAGCTTGAAGTGGCCGGGATTTCCCTGGCCAAGGCCCAGGCACCGGATATCCGCCGCCTGCGCCGCATCACGGGGTCAGTGTTCCAGGATTTTAAGCTGATACCCGGGCGCACGGCCCTGGAAAATGTAGCCCTTTCCCTGCGGGTCCTCGGGGTGCCCTGGTCGGAAAACCGGCAGCGGTCCCTGGCTGTCCTGGAGGAAGTGGGCCTGACCGACAGGGTAGGGAGCCTGGTACAGACCCTTTCCTGGGGGGAACGGCAGCGGGTTGCCCTGGCCCGGGCGGTGGTCCGGGAGCCCCGGCTCCTCTTGGCCGATGAACCGACGGGGAACTTAGATGCTGTCAGTGTGGGTTATGTCGCCGCGGTTCTGGCCCGGGCCGGGGAGAAGGGGATCACCCGGGTGGTGGCTACCCACGATACCCGCCTCCTGGACAGGCTGCCGGGGCGGGTGCTGCAGCTTGAGCAGGGCCGCCTGCGGGAAGTTGCCGGCAAGGAATGGGAAAACAGGCCATAGGGAGGGAGAAGGAGTGTTTAACAATCTTGGCTATTTCTTTGCTGAAGCCTGGCGGGATGCCAAAAATCGCCCGGTGGCGGTAATATTCTCCCTGGTCAGCATTACCCTCCTCCTCCTCTTTGCCGCCTTTGTCTTTGCCGGCGGAGAAGAGGCCCAGTGGCTGGTGGGACAATTGCGGGAAGAGGCGGCTGTGACGGTCTTTCTCAATGAAGATATAGCCGGGGACCAGGTGGAAGAACTGGAGGAAAAACTTGGGGGCTTAGATGGGGTTACTGCCCTCCGCTTTGTCTCCCAGGAGGAGGCTTTGGAAGAGATGAATAAGGTCCTGGGGTCTTACAGCGCGGAGCTGGCAGCCCTGGCCGGCTTCAACCCCTTTCTCAGCTACTTTGAAGTGGGAGTCAGGCCGGAGCAGGGGCCCGCTGTGGCCCGCCAGGCGGAAGATTTGCCGGGTGTGGACGGGGTGCGGGACAGCCGCCAGACCATGGAACGTTTGAGCCGCCTTTCCACTGTCCTTCGCCTGGGAGCCCTCCTTACCCTGATCTTTGTTGGAGTAGTGATGATGATCACCATCTCCCACATCGTCCACCTGGGTTTGATGGCCCGGGAGGAGGAGATGGAAATATATCGCCTGCTGGGAGCAGGGCCCTGGTTTGCCCTTATGCCCTTTCTCTTGCAGGGCTCCCTGCTGGGTTTGGCAGGGGGGGTGCTGGCCTTTTTGCTGGCCCTCCTCTTTTTCCCCTTACTCTTTTCCCGCCTGCTGGCGGCCCTGCCCTTTTTGCCCCTCCGGCCGGGGGTAGAGGTCGCCCTGGCCGTCGGGCCTGTACTGGTAGTAACGGGCTTGTTATTTGGCCTGTGTGGGAGCCTCCTGGCCCAGTCCCATGCCAGGGGATGATGGTGGGAAGCGATAAACCAAAAAGCAATAACCTCCTGCTGCTTCGGCGGGAGGTTTTTATGTTTTTTCCCCAGTGTTAATTGTGCCTATCTGGGTTAATTTCTTTAGGAGCGAGGTCGAAGGTCGGGTTCGCCGTTTCTTGCTAAAAATTGTTTACCAATATAATTCACCGTCGGCAGGATTTTCGCCAAGAAGGTCTAATATAATAAGATCATTGATGTCTATACTCCATAAACAAATGTATACACAGGGTGAAATATCACCCTGTTGTAGCCGCAAAGGGGGGGTTATGGAAAGGTATTAGATTTCTTGTTACCGGGGGTTCAAATTCAGTTATTTTTTGTAGGGAGGGAAAGACGTGAAAAAGAAAGGACTAATCCTTGCTCTGGTTGTAATGTTGGTGGCCTCATTGTCTCTGGCCGGCTGCGGCGGAGCAGAAACCGACGGCGGTGAAGGGGCAGGGGACGATGTGATCCGGATCGGTGTTTATGAGCCCATGACCGGGGATTCTGCCGCCGGGGGCCAGATGACCTGGGAAGGTATAGAACTGGCCAACGAGCTTTATCCTGAGGTCTTGGGCAAGAAGGTCCAGCTCTTCCTGGAAGACAACAAGACGGATAAATCGGAAGCGGCCAATGCCGTCCATCGTTTAATCGAACACCACAATGTGGTTGCCATTATCGGCAGCTATGGCAGCAGTATGTCCATGGCCGGCGGTCCCGTGGCCCAGGAAAAGGGCATCCCCGTCGTGGGCTGCTCCCCCACCAACCCCCTGGTCACCCTGGGCAATGACTACTACTTCCGGGTCTGCTTTATCGATCCCTTCCAGGGCCGGGTCATGGCCCAGTATGCCTTTGAGGATCTGGGGGCGGATACGGCTGTGATCATCCGCAATGTGGCCGACGACTATGCCGTGGGCCTGGGCAATTATTTCCAGGAAGCCTTCGTTTCCTTCACTGGCAGTGAAGACAGCATCCTGGCCGTCCTGGACTACCAGAAGGGGGACCAGGATTTCACCGCCCAGCTGACCACGGTGAAAAACCTTAACCCCGATGTCATCTTCGCCCCCGGTACCTACGGGGACAGTGCCCTTATGATCCGGCAGGCCCGGGAACTGGGGATAAACCAGCCCTTCCTCGGCGGCGACACCTGGGAGGCGCCGGAATTTATCGAAGTGGGCGGTGAGGCAGTGGAAGGGGTTGCCCTCAGCACCCACTACAGCCCTGAAGCTACTGTAACCGACGCAGCCAAGGAATTTGTCCAGGTTTACACCGATAAGTTCGGCAAGGAGCCCAACGCCTTTGCCGCCCTCGGCTTTGACGCCTACATGGTGATCCTCGATGCCATTGAGCGGGCAGGCAGCGCTGAACCCCAGGCCATCCGGGATGCCCTGGCGGCAACGGAGAACTTCGAGGGTGTAACAGGGGTTATCACCCTGGATGAGAATGGCGATGCCACCAAGAGTGCGGTTATCCTCAAGGTTGATAACGGGGAATTCCGGTACTTGACCACAGTGAATCCTAACTAACTGATAAACTGCCTCCCCCCCACCCAAAGGGGTGGGGGGAAGGCTGGTAAAAGCAGGGGAGTGGAATAATGAGTCAAGACTTGTTTTTTCAGCACCTGGCCAATGGCATTTCCCTGGGCAGCCTTTATGCCCTGATCGCCATTGGCTATACCATGGTCTATGGGATTTTGCGCCTGATCAACTTTGCCCACGGCGACCTGTTGATGATGGCGGCTTATATGGTTTTTTACGGCATGCTTATTTTCTCCCTGCCCTGGTGGTTGAGTGTGATCCTGGCTGTGATCCTCACCGCTGCCCTGGGAGCTGGCATTGAGAGGGTCGCCTACCGGCCCCTGCGGGATTCCCCCCGCATTTCGGTGTTGATCTCTGCCATTGGGGTTTCCTTCTTCCTCGAGAACCTGGGAACAGTCCTTTTCGGAGGTCGGGCCAAGGCCGTCTACCGGCCCGACTGGCTGGCAGCCACCCATGAGATCGGCGGGGTTTCCATAATGACCCTGGCCCTGGTGATTCCGGCGGTGACCATCCTTCTCCTCCTGGTCCTTTCCTACCTTGTCTACAAGACCAAGACGGGGATGGCCATGCGGGCCGTCTCCAGGGACTATGATACGGCCAGATTGATGGGCATCGATGTGGACAGGGTAATCGGCTTTACCTTTGTCACCGGCTCTACCCTGGCCGCCGTGGGGGGAATTATGTGGGCCCTCCGTTATCCCCAGATTCACCCCTTTATCGGGGTCATGCCCGGCTTGAAGTGCTTTATTGCCGCTGTTTTTGGCGGTATCGGCAATATTCCCGGGGCCGTTCTGGGGGGCTTTCTCCTGGGAATTGGTGAAATAATGCTGGTAGCCCTTTTCCCCGATCTGGCCGGTTATCGCGATGCCTTTGCCTTTGTCATCCTCATTTTAACCCTTCTTTTCCGGCCTACCGGCCTCCTGGGGGAAAAAATAGCAGAGAAGGTGTAAGAGAATGGGAAAAATAACTTTGCCAAGATCTGGACTATACTCCCTGGTGGCGGCAGCCTACCGGAGGGAGCCTAAGCGGTGGGGCCCCATGCTGACAGGGGCAGTAATTTTGTGTTTGCTTTTATTTATCTACTGGGCCGGTAGGAACTTCAACCCCTACCAGGTGCGGATCTTAAATCTCATAGGGATCAATATTGGCCTGGGGTTGAGCCTGAATTTGATCAACGGTTTTACCGGCCAGTTTTCCCTGGGCCATGCCGGCTTTATGGCGGTGGGTGCCTATACCACCACCCTTTTGATGATGCCGCCGGCCGTCAAGCAGATGAACTTTTTTATGGTGCCCCTGATTTCGCCCCTGGATGAGATCCAGCTGCCCTTTATTGTCGCCCTTTTGCTGGGAGGTCTCGTGAGTGCCTTGATGGGCTTTTTCATTGGGGCCCCGGTGCTGCGCCTCAGGGGCGATTACCTGGCCATTGCCACCCTGGGCTTTTCTGAGATTATCCGGATTGTCATTACCAATATCCGGTCTGTGACCAATGGGGCCCTGGGCTTGAAGGCCATCCCGGCCTATACCAACCTGTGGTGGAGCTGGGGCTTTGCCCTCCTTACTATCTTTGTTATTACCCGCCTCATTCATTCCAGCTACGGGCGGGCCTTTAAAGCCATCCGGGAGGACGAGATTGCCGCCGAAGCCATGGGCATCGGCCTCTTCCGGCACAAGATGCTGGCCTTTACCCTGGGCGCCTTTCTGGCCGGCATCGGCGGGGGCTTTCAGGCCAGCCTTCTGACCACCATCGACCCCAATATGTTCCGCTTTATCCTTACCTTCGAGATCCTCCTGATCGTGGTGTTGGGCGGTATGGGGAGTATCACGGGAACGGTCATTGCTGCCACTATCGTCACCATCCTCAAGGAAGTGCTGCGGGGCGTGGAGGCCCCCATGAATTTGGGCTTTATCTCTCTGCCGGGCATACCGGGGATGCGGATGGTGATCTTCTCCCTCCTCCTGATCCTGGTGGTCCTCTTCTATCGAGAGGGGATAATGGGACAGAGGGAATTATCCTGGGAAGGTTTGTTTGGCCCAAGGAACGGCCGCCCCGAAAGGGGTGTTGAAGCATGATTCTTTTGCAGATGGAGGGTGTAGGGAAAAATTTTGGCGGACTGACGGCCCTTGCCGATTTTAATCTGTCCCTGGCCCCCGGCGAGCTGGTGGGCCTCATCGGGCCCAACGGGGCCGGGAAGACGACGGTCTTTAACCTCATCACCGGTGTCTATAGGCCCAGCGAGGGACGCATTGTTTTCGACGGCAGGGATATCACCGGCCTGCGCCCGGATCTCATCACCCGCTGCGGCATTGCCCGCACCTTCCAGAATATCCGCCTTTTCGGCAACTTGACTGTTTTGGAGAATGTCCTCGTCGCCAATCACCTCCGCCTTCGTTCCAATCCCCTGGAGGCGGTCATCAGGTGGGGGAGGTACCAAGCCGAGGAAAGGGAAATGGTAGCCTATTCCCGGGCCCTCCTGGAAGCCGTCGGCCTGGATCACCTGGCCGAAGAAGAGGCCAGCTCCCTTCCCTACGGCCAGCAGCGCCGGCTGGAGATCGTCCGGGCCCTGGCCACAAAACCGAAGGTCCTCCTCCTGGATGAACCGGCGGCAGGTATGAACCCGGCCGAGGCAGAGGAATTGATGGATTTTATCCGGCAGATAAGGAAGGACTTTAATCTCACCATCCTCCTCATCGAACACCACATGCGGGTGGTCATGGGGATTTGTGAGCGCATTCTGGTCTTAGATCACGGCCTGACCATTGCCGAGGGCAGCCCGGCTGAGATCCAGAAGGACCAGAAGGTCATTACTGCCTACCTGGGGGTGGAGACTGGTGCTTAATATTCAAAATCTGCATGTCTACTACGGCGGCATCCATGCCCTGGAGGGCATTTCCCTGGAGGTGCCGGCTAATAAAATTATCACCCTGATCGGTGCCAATGGCGCCGGCAAGAGCACCACCCTCAGGGCCATTTGCGGGCTGGTGAAAGCTGCTTCCGGCACCATTACCTTTCGGGGTGAAGATATTACCCAGGCCTCTACCACCCAGATTGTGCAGAAGGGAATTACCATGGTCCCCGAGGGAAGGCGGGTCTTTCCCGACTTAACTGTCCTGGAGAACCTGTACCTGGGGGCCTACACCCGGAAGGACGCTGACGTGAAGAGGGACCTGGACTGGGTTTTCAGCCTCTTTCCCCGCCTCAAGGAGCGGAAGGGCCAGCTGGCGGGGACCCTGTCCGGGGGCGAGCAGCAGATGCTGGCCGTCGGCCGGGCCCTCATGGCCAATCCCAGCCTCTTGATGATGGACGAGCCTTCCCTGGGCCTGGCCCCCATGCTGGTCCAGGAGATCTTCAATATCATCAAGGAGATCCACAGTGAAGGAAAAACCATTCTCCTCATTGAGCAGAATGCCCGGGCTGCCCTCCAGCTGGCCGATTACGGCTATGTCCTGGAGACGGGCCGGATAGTCCTCGCCGGCAGCGGGAAGGAACTCCTGGCCCGGGACGAGGTTAGAAAGGTGTATTTGGGTGAAGAATAAAGGGGAGCCCCAGGGCTCCCTTTTCTGCTGGACTTATTGGGATACATTGTCAATTATGTGGCAAAATCGCCCCTTTATAATATCATGGTGGCAGGAAAAAAGAAGAATATTTTCCTTTACACAGTCTCCTTTATGTGATACCATAAAAACAAAGTAATTGATAAATTTATAACAAAATTACTTTTGAAAGGGCTGCCAGCCCAGCGTCCTTGACACCGGCCAGCTAAATAGGGTAATCTTTTATATAACGGCTTATAGTACTAATAAGTATAATAGGTAATGTAAACCAGAAACCACGGAGAATGTAGGAGGTAAAGGGCATGGCGCGTAATGGACGACCTTCCTATGATCATGTGCCTATGGTTGTAATAAAGAGACTGCCCCGGTATTACCGCTATCTGGGGGAGCTGGTGGAAAAGAAGGTAGAGCGCATCTCGTCCCAGAAGCTGGCCCGGATGATGGGCATTTCCGCCTCCCAACTGCGTCAGGACCTTAACCACTTTGGCGAATTCGGCCAGCAGGGTTACGGTTACCGGGTTGAGGATCTCTACAACGAAATCGGCCGGATCATCGGCCTCGAGTACCAATACAACATGATCTTGGTCGGTGCCGGTAATCTGGGCCAGGCCCTGGCCAACTATCCCAACTTTGCCAAGCGGGGCTTTTGCCTGAAGGCCATCTTTGACATTAATCCCCGCTTAATCGGCATGAAGATCAATGATGTGGAAATAAGGGATATCGATGAGCTGCCCGATTTTGTGGCCAAGAACAATATTTCCATTGGCATTATAACTGTGCCCAAGGATGCAGCCCAGGGAGTGGCAGAAATGCTGGTGGATGCCGGAGTCAAGGCCATCTGGAATTTTGCTCCCATAGATATCCGGGTGCCGGATCACATTATCCTGGAAAATGAGCACCTGGCCGATCGGTTGATGGTGCTGGCCTTCCGCCTGCAGGACAAGCTGGCCTACGAACCGTCATAGCTCCAGGGTGTCAACTGGCAGCCTTTGGGACTTTACAAACACAGGGAAGAGAAGGGAGATGGGGTAGGTAGCCTGCTCGTCTCACTTCTCTCAAGTCCCATTTTGCGGCAGATGGGGTGGCTTTTGCTGTCGGAACTACTCTATTGGGAGTAGTTTTTTGTATTTTCCGGTGGAGTACATTGCGCGGGGTGTATTATTTTGGTAACATAGACTAAATAATAGTAGAAATTAGCCCCAGGATGCTGAAGGAGGGAGAGCAATGGAATTACATCCCCGGTTCGAAAAAGAGGGCCTGACCTTTGATGATGTTTTGCTTGTTCCTGCCTACTCCGAGGTTCTGCCCCGGGATGTGGACGTCAGCACCCGGATTACGAGGGAAATTCCCCTCAATATACCCATAGCCAGTGCGGCCATGGACACCGTCACCGAAGCCCGCCTTGCCATTGCCTTAGCCCGGGAGGGGGGCATTGGCTTCATCCATAAAAACATGAGTATTGAGCGCCAGGCCGAGGAGGTAGATAAGGTAAAACGGTCGGAGAGCGGTGTCATCGTCGACCCCATCTCCCTCTCCCCCGACGATACCATAGAGGATGCCGAAAGGATTATGGCCAGGTACCGCATTTCCGGCGTGCCCATCACCGATGGGGAGGGGAAGCTGGTTGGGATCCTGACCAACAGGGACATCCGCTTTGAAGAGGATTTTTCCAAACCCATTGGGGAAGCCATGACCAGGGAAAACCTGATTACGGCCCCGGTCGATACAACCTTGGAAAAGGCCAAGGAAATTTTGAAACGGTACAAAATTGAAAAACTGCCTCTGGTTGATGAAAACTATATTCTCAAAGGCCTCATCACCATCAAGGATATCGAAAAGGCCAAAAAATACCCCCAGGCAGCCAAGGATTCCCTGGGCCGCCTACGGGTGGGGGCAGCGGTAGGTATTGCCGCCGATACCATGGAACGGGTTGCTGCCCTGGTGGCGGCGGGTGTCGACCTTTTGGTCGTCGATACTGCCCACGGCCATTCCCGGGGAGTACTGGATATGGTCCGGAAGATTAAGGGCAAGTACCCGGAGCTCCAGCTGGTGGCCGGCAATGTGGCTACGGCGGAGGCGACCAGGGATCTGATCCAGGCCGGGGCAGACGGGATTAAGGTGGGCGTGGGTCCTGGTTCCATCTGCACTACCCGGGTCATCAGCGGGATCGGGGTGCCCCAGATTACGGCGGTTCTGGATTGTGCCCAGGAGGCCGCCAAGGCCGATGTACCTGTCATTGCCGATGGGGGGATCAAGTATTCGGGGGATATTACCAAGGCCCTGGCTGCCGGAGCCGAGGTGGTTATGATCGGCAACCTCTTTGCCGGTACCGAGGAGAGCCCGGGGGAAACCATCATCTATCAGGGGCGGAGCTTCAAGGTCTACCGGGGCATGGGTTCCCTGGGGGCCATGAAGGAAGGGAGCAAGGACCGGTATTTTCAAGAAAATGTGCAGAAGCTGGTCCCGGAAGGCATTGAAGGCCGGGTTCCCTACAAGGGCCCCCTGGCCGAGACCGTTTACCAGCTCATTGGCGGGCTCCGGGCCGGCATGGGCTACTGTGGGGCCAGGAACCTTAAGGAACTGCGGGAAAAGACCCGCTTTATCCGGGTGACCAATGCAGCCCTGCGGGAGAATCACCCCCACGATATCCATATTACCAAGGAGGCCCCCAACTACAGTGTAGATATGTAAAGAGGCCAATTAATGGCAGGCTAACTATTTTCTTTAGAGGAGGAAATTAAGCTCTGCCGGCGAATATAATACCATACGAGGACAAATTACTATAGGATACAGAGCGAGGTTGCCCCGAGTATTGAGTGCAGGCTTGGGGGGATGTAAATTGGCCTTCGAGGTCTTCTTTTGTCCAGTACGCCAATCCAGTTCCATTGTCAGCCCTTTTAGGTGTGGCCTAAAGGGGAATGGAACTAGGATTGGCGTTTTATTTTGGCCAGGAGCCCAAGAACAAGGGGAGGTGTTGTGATTGAAATTGGCGGTGGTGGAAACAGGGGGCTGTCCCACCCTGAATTGTGAGCTTTGCAGCAGGGCTTGCAGCAGGCAGTTCCACGGGTCATGGCAGCGGATCAAGGCAGAGGGCAAGGCCGATTTGGCACCCTGTGTGGTAGGCTACTACCTGAAACCAGTAGGGGTGAATTTAGGACGGGCTCCTGTGACTGCACCGAAATAAAGGAGAGAGCATACCGCCGGGCCCGGTATTTTCCTGCATCGGTAGATTTTGTCCAAACCCTGACCTTTGGTCAGGGTTTTTCCCTTTGGGTGGGGGAAAAATAAAGAAAGGTCAGGGAAGGTAAAAGTGGGCGAAAAAGGGCTTTAGGGCCGATAAAGGCTGGGAAAGTTGGGAAAAAATAAGAAATCGGGGGGTTGATTTTCCCAGGGGATAGGTATATATTGTAGGTGAAGGTCAAGGAAGGTCAAAGTCGGGAGGTGGTTCTTTGCCGAGCCTGACAGAACAAATAGAACAGTGGTTGAAGGAACAATTGCTCCGCGCCGGTGGGAACACCCTGGAGATCAGGCGGAGTGACCTGGCGGAAATTTTTGATTGTGTTCCTTCCCAGGTAAACTATGTCCTGTCGACGCGCTTTACCGTGGAACGGGGTTATTTGGTCCAGAGCCGCAGGGGCGGGGGAGGGTTTATCCGGATCATCAAATTGCGGATAGACCTGCCAGAACAGTTACAACATTTGATCAACAACGGCATTGGGGAATCTATCACCCAGGCCCAGGCCGAGGACATCGTCAAGCACCTGTGGGAAGAAGGGCTGCTGGACGACAGGGAAAGGAAAATGCTCGAGGCCGCCCTCGCCCGGGAGACCCTGGGTGTGGGACTGCCCTTCAGGGATGCCCTGCGAGCCCGCCTCCTGAAGGCAATGCTTCTGGCCCTCCTGGGTGGGTAGGGCGAAGTTTTTTGGCTGTCGGAAGCTGGTTTGTTGAAGGAGATGTGATGCCATGCTTTGTGAAGAATGCCAGATGCGGCCGGCCACGGTGCATATCCGCAGGACCATCAACAATGAGACAACGGAAAGGCATTTGTGCCAGGAATGTGCCCGGGAAACGGGTGAATTAAACATTATCGGTGGTTCCGAGTTTTCCTTGCCCAATTTGTTTGCCACCCTCCTGGATTCCGATGCCTTTGTCAAGCACCTGGGGCTGAAGCCGGACCCTGGAACCCTCAAATGCCCTGCCTGTGGTTTGACCTACGGCGAGTTTAAGGCCGGGGGCCGTTTGGGTTGTGACCGCTGCTATGGGACTTACCGGGAGCAATTAACCCCCCTCTTGAGCAGGCTGCACGGTCAGGTGCAGCATGCGGGGAAAATACCCTGGCGGGCCGGTCACGACCTCAGGGCCAGGCAGGAATTGCGGGAACTCAAACAGGCCCTGAACCGGGCAGTAGAAAGGGAAGCCTTCGAGGAAGCCGCAATGTTGCGGGATAGAATTCGGGCCCTGGAAAAGAAGTTGGGTCCGGGAGGTGAGTAAGGATGTCTTGGGAAGAAATCCTACAGAGACCTTCTTCCTCCTGGCTGGATGGGAGGGGGCCGGAACAGGAGGTAGTGATCAGCAGCCGGGTGCGCCTGGCCCGCAACCTGGCCCAACACCTTTTTCCCAACCGGGCGGGAGAAAGGGAATTGGAGACAATAATGAACGAGGTCGGGACCGCTGTGGATGGTTTTCCTGACCGGAACCATTATTACTTCCTGCCCCTGACCAAGCTGGGTCCCATAGACCGCCAGCTCCTGGTGGAGAGACACCTCACCAGCCCGGACCACATCAAGGAGCCGCGGCAGCGGGGCATCATCATCCGGGACGATGAAGGGGTTTCCATCATGGTCAATGAGGAAGATCACCTGCGGATCCAGGCCCTCTTTTCCGGCTTTCAGCTGGAGGAAGCCTGGAAGCTGGCGGGAGAAATTGACGACCGGCTGGAAAGAACCCTGACCTATGCCTATGATGAGACCTACGGCTATCTTACTGCCTGCCCGACCAATGTGGGGACCGGCCTGCGGGCTTCGGTCATGGTCCATCTGCCCGGTCTGGTGATGCTGAACCGGATTGGCAAGGTCTTTGCTCATCTTTCTCAGCTGGGTTTGGTGACCCGGGGGCTGTATGGAGAGGGAACGGAGGCCCTGGGGAATATGTTCCAGATTTCCAATCAAATTACCCTGGGGCGCTCGGAGGAAGAATTGCTTGCCCATCTGCAGGCCATTACCAGGCAGGTTATTGAACAGGAGCGGGGAGCCAGGCGGGAACTGTACCGGGAGATGGGAGACCATCTGGTGGACAGGGTGTTCAGGGCCTATGGCTTGTTGACCCACGCCCGCCTTATTTCCAGCAAAGAAGCCATCAATCTGATTTCTGACCTTCGCCTGGGACTGGATCTTAATTTGCTGCCCCAATTGAATTACCAGGTACTCAATGAACTTCTGCTCCTGTGTCAACCGGCCTATATCCAAAAAATTGCCGGGGAACAACAGAGTGCCCGGGAACGGGACGCCAAGCGGGCGGCTCTGATCCGGGACAGACTGAAAAAATATACTTAATTATTACGGAGGTGAAGACAATATGTTCGCTCGTTTTACAGAAAGGGCCCAGCGGGTAATGTTCCTGGCCCAGGAAGAAGCACGGCGGCTCCAGTATCCCTATGTGGGCACTGAGCACCTGCTGCTGGGTTTGATCAGGGAGGGAACGGGCGTTGCCCATAAGGTTTTGTC
>LFSN01000112.1 GCA_001513125.1 Clostridia bacterium DTU030 | reverse complement strand
TCGTGCCTGTACCCTTGAGGTTTAAGGTGACCCCGGGGATTACGTCCTGGAGGGTGTTGGTGGGGCTTGGTACTATCACGCCGTCGATTCTAACTACAGCCTCCTGGAACTGCCTTTTCTCTTTCAGATTCAAGACATCTAGAATGCCGTTATCTCCGTCCTCGGATAAAGTAAATTGGCCCACATCCTCTCCCGTAAGGATCAGATAGCCATCTACAATTGAAGCCCTTACTCCCGCATCCGAGTCATTGATCTTTCTCATTACCACCGCTAGACTGTCACCGGCCTCAATGGTAATCTCCTCGGTTTTCTCTTTTCCGGTGATCAGCAGTTTTCCCTCTAAATTCAGCTCCTTATTGATGTCATTAAACTTCTCCTCCGAAACATAGCGCTGGGTTACAGCCAGCTGCACAACCTCCACCTCATAGGTGGCCGGCACTGCACCGGCTGACGCCGCGGCCGTGACCACACCCTCATCGCCGGAAGAAACCTTCATTGCCGTATAGGTGGTCGCCGAGCGCAGGTCCCC
>LFSN01000097.1 GCA_001513125.1 Clostridia bacterium DTU030 | reverse complement strand
CACCAACACCCTCCAGGACGTAATCCCCGGGGTCACCTTAAACCTCAAGGGTACAGGCACGACCACCGTCACCATCGCCCAGGATACCGGCAGGGCCCTGGCAGCGGTGAAGGGCTTTATCGAGCAGTACAATTCCGTCTTTGACTTTATCTCCAGCCAGCTGGCATACAATGCTGAGACCCGGACATCCGGCGCCCTTTTTGGCGAGACGGTCCTGATGCAGATTCAGAGCAACCTGCGTCAGATGGTGGGGAACCCGGTGGAGGGCTTCCCGGAAGAGCTGAAGATGCTGGCCCAGCTGGGCATCACTACCGGTAAAATTGGGGCCGGGGTCACGGCTACAGGTAAGCTGGAGCTGGATGAGGAGAAGTTCCTAAAGGCCCTGGAAGCTAACCCCGATGGGGTGGCTAATCTCCTCAAGGCGGTGGGGGACAAGCTCCACGATGAGCTGACTGCCCTCACCAGGAGTACCACGGGCATTATCTCGGGGCGGGAGAAGGCCGTCAAGGACCGGATTGCCGATCTCAAGGAGCAGGTGGAGCGGTGGGAAGTGCGGCTGGAGAAGCGGGAAGAGGCCCTGGTGCGGCAGTTTACCGCCATGGAGAAGGCCTTGAGCCAGCTCCAGAGCCAGGGAACCTGGCTGGCGGGGCAGATCGACACCCTGGCCGCCGGGTGGAACTACGGCAGAAGCAGGGGCAGATAGTTCAGGCAGGAAGGCCGGCCGCTAGACGGAGAAGGGGGGAGGATTTGTATGTATTCCCATGCATACCAGCAGTACCGGCAGACCCAGGTGGAGACGGCGGGGCCGGGACAGTTGATCTTGATGTTATACAACGGCGGGATCAGGTTCTGCGACGAGGCCGTCGAGGCAATAGAGGACAATGAGGTGGAAAGGGCCCACCGGTCCCTCATCCGGGCCCAGGAGATTGTCGCCGAGCTCATCGCTTCCTTGAATATGGAGGCGGGGGAGCTGGCCCAGAATTTCCTGCGCCTCTACGACTACATGCACCACCGGCTCCTGGAAGCCAATCTCAAGAAGGACCGGGAGGCCATCCAGGAGGTTAGGGGCATGTTCGCCGAGCTCCGGGACACCTGGCAGGCCATGCTGAAGAAGACGGGGACCAAGGCCCGGGGAGGAAAGGCCTATGGAGGTTGAAGGCAGGGAAAGGCCGAGGACCCAGGTGTGGTTGGAGGCCTGCCGGAAGGCCCTGGATCTGACCAAAAAGCAGGGAGAGGCCATCGCGGCGGGGGACTACCTTCGCCTCGATGCCCTTTTAATGGAACGGGGGCGGCTCCTGGCTGAACTTGGAGACCTGCGGGAGGAGGGGCTTGCCAGCACGCTCCAGGGTGATGAGAGGTGGGGAGAAGTCCTCCAGCTTCTCCGGGAGATAGCCCGCCTGGATGAGGAACACCAGGCGGCTATTACTGATGAGTTGCGTTCCCTCCGGGGGGACCGGAAGCAGGTAGATAAATGGCGCCGGGCCGCCCGGGCCTACGGCGGTGGGCAGGAGATTCCTGACCGAGGGGTG
>LFSN01000006.1:34267-58056 GCA_001513125.1 Clostridia bacterium DTU030 | reverse complement strand
AATTAAAGAGGGTAAGTAATGCACCGTCGCTACTTACCCTCCACCTGAACGGATGGTCATTATTTCCCTTCCCCGGCCCTGCTGGTAACGGCTGCCAGGGCAGCCGTCACAGCCGAGGTAGAACCGAAAAAGGCTATGGTGCTGATGTGCTGGGGGCAGCTGCCCAGCAATTCTACGGCAATGACATCGGCGGCCTTCTGGCCCACATCGGCCCAGTAGAAGAGGCTGGGAAGGTCGGCCTGGACCAAACCGACAGCGGCAAAGGTTTTCCCCTCTATTTCCTGGCGCATCTCCCGGGGGATGCGCCTGTAAAGCATGGCCAGGGTTCCCGGCCGTGGAGCACGAATAAAACGGGTCCTTACCATACTACCCATCCTTCATTAGAAGGTTAGCTGGCGGTTCGGCGAGGGAATTATTGCCGTAGCCATCAGGATTCCTTCATTTTTGAATTTGTTTTCCACGCTTTTTACCGCCGCATTCACGGCAGCCAGTTCACCACACAGGGAGACAAAGGCCTTTCCGCCCATACCCCGGGCAAGGCGAATCTCCAAAAGATCCACATTGGCCGCTTTGGCTGCGGTATCGCCGACGATGACCCCAGAGGCGGCGTCTATGGTCTCGATTACACCCAGGGCACCTTTTAGCTCGAAGGCAGTCGTTGCCGACAGGGCCGGAAACACCGAGGCATGGACCTGGGGTAAAACCAAGTCGGCTATGACATGGGGTGGATCATACTCGACTCCTTTCCTGACAGCAAAGCGAACGGCTTCAACATCTCCGGAGACCATGGCGATGAACTTGCCAGGGCATAAAACCGTTGCCACAAGGAGCTCAACATTGCCTGCCTTGAGCATACTGTCACAGGCTCCAATACCACGGGCAATGCTCTTGTATTCTATTAAACCCAGGGCTTTATCCATTGTCTGCCACCCCTTTTCCTTTTTCGGCCACGATAGTAATAGATTCAGGTGTCACCATCGCAACCTCCCCCGCTATGCTGGCATGAATCCGTGCTCCCAGGCTCCCTGCCGGGACATCGGCCACCAGCTCGCCCCTGGCCACCTGCTGGCCCTGCTGGACCACTGGAACTGCCGCCACCCCGGCATGCTGCTTCAGGGGAAGGGTCACCCGGGCAGGTACAATGGTCTCTTCCCGCAAGGGGGGCTTTTGCTGGTAATTGGCCAACCCCAGCCTTTTTACCAGCCTGCTTACGGGAACACGGCGATATTCCCGCCAGGGATGTATCTCGCGCTGGATGTCTTTGTAATGGTTGGGGATTCCCTTCTCCCGCAGTTCCTTCTTTAAGGCCTGGTTAACCCGGCGGGGCGACAGGCCCATGGGGCAGGCATATAGGTCGCAGACCCCACATTCGCTGCACAGATAGGCCTGGGATGCCGTCTGGGCTTCATAACCGGGATAGCTGACCAGCAGGATAACCTTGTGGGGTTCCAGGTGGTGTCCCAGGTGATGGCGAGGGCAGAGTTCTGTGCATTCCCGGCACTGGCAGCAGGCAGCCCGGGCCTGCCGCAGGATATGGGCCAGGGGCATGGAGCGAACATTTATCACGGGGCTGGCTGCCGGCAGCACAACAATCCCCTTGGTGGTCTTGGTGACGGGCTGGTCCAGATCCTCAACCAGCTCTCCCATCAGGGGCCCGCCCGACAGCACCCTGTAATCGGCAATGGCAGGACCGCCGGCCAGGGCCAGGAGCTCCTTCACCGGGACTCCCAGGGGGATGCGATAGGTTCCCGGCCGGCCGACGGCCCCGGCCACCGTTACCCACTTGTCGGTTACCGGCCCTTCGACTTCCCCTTGGGCCAGATTCCAGAGGGTTTCCACATTAAGGACCACGGCCTTGATGGCCAGGGGTATGCCCCCCGGCGGCACCCGCTTCCCCAGGGCCTCATACACCAGGTCAAACTCATCGCCGGCGGGATAAAAATCCCCCAGCTCCACCACTTCTATGTTGGGGTAAGAAGCCGTTGCCCTGTGCAGGGCCAGAACAGCTTCTTTATTCTTTTCCTTGACGGCAAAGAGGGCCTTCTCAGCCTGGAGGGCAGTGCGGACCTTTTCCAGCATAGCCGCCAATTGGGCAGGGAAATTTACCATCAGATGATAATCGACACTCAACAAGGGCTCACACTCGGCACCGTTAACCAATACCACTTCTACGACGGCGTCCAGCTTGACATGGGTAGGAAAACCGGCACCACCTGCACCAACTACACCAGCCCAGTAAGCCAGTTTGGCCACTTCATTTTTCACCTATAAGCCCCCCATCCTAGCGAATAGATAGAGCATCAATGAGCACACAGCGGCGGCGGCGGGTGAAGGTCCGGGCAGAGGTCAGGCCTTCACCGGTAGGCCCGGCAATGGTGAAGGTGGTAAAACCTTCTCCACCGACACCGATACCGGCGTAGGAGGGACCATTCTTGACAAAAATGGTAGTCTGGATGGCCCGGGCCATCTGGGTCATGTTGTCGACATTTTTGGAATGGATAATAGCCGTGTGCCTGTTCCCCTGTTCCACCGCCACGGCCACTGCGATGGCTTCCTCGATGTCCTTAACCCGGACCAGGGGAAGGATTGGCATCATCATCTCTTCCCGGACAAAGGGGTGTTCCCTTTCCACCTCGACGATGAGGCAGCCTTTATCCGGCGGCAGTTCCAGGCCCAGGGCTTCCCTGGCTATGACAGCGGCATCCCGGCCAATGAATTCCCGTTTGGGTTTGCCCTTATTGTCCAGGACCTCGTTGGCCAGGGTATCTATGTCCTCCCGCCTTTTAACGTGATAGCCGCCATTTTTCAGCAAGTTAAAAAGGAGGTAATCGGCAACACTCTCAACGGCGATAATTTCCTTTTCGGCAATGCAGGGAATGTTATTGTCAAAGGTACTGCCGGCCATAATATCGTGGCCCGCCTTTTCTATATCGGCCGTTTCGTCTACCACTACCGGGGGATTACCGGCACCGGCGCCAATGGCCTTCTTCCCCGATTTCAACACAGCCCGGACCAAACCCGGCCCCCCTGTGGCGACCAGCAGGTCTACAGCGGGATGCTGGAACATGACCTGGGTTTTCTCCAGGGCCGGCTCACTTATGGCAACCACAATGTCCTCCGGTCCTCCGGCGGCGAGAATCGCCTCATTGATGAGCTCTACAGCCCGCAAGGAGCATTTCCTGGCTCCAGGGTGAGGACTGAAGACGACGCTGTTGCCCCCGGCAATCATCCCGATGACGTTGCAAAAGATGGTTGCTACCGGGTTGGTGGAAGGTGTGATGGCCCCAATGACACCAAAGGGAGACATCTCGACCAGGGTAAGGCCCTTATCCCCCGACCAGGCTTCCGTTATCAAGTCTTCGGTGCCCGGCGTTTTGTCGGCGACCAGGTGATGTTTGAGAATCTTATCTTCGACGCGGCCCATGCCCGTATCGGCAACGGCCAACTGGGCCAGTTCCTCGGCATGCTGGCGCAGGGTCTGGCGTATGGCAGCGATCAACCGCTCCCGCTCTTCCAAATTTAGCTTCACCAGCTTTTTCTGGCCGGCTGCCGCCCTCTCGATGGCCACTTCCATCTCATCATAGACACCGGGCAAGGCTTTGCCGGGTCTCCCGTGCCCTCCATTGCCCAGCCTGGCCAGGACTTCTTGGACAATTTCTTGCAGCTGCGCTGGATCTAAATCAAGAGCCATGACCTACTACCTCCTCCCACAACTGGACTGCTGCCCGGGCAATGGCCATGTCCTCCTCAACTGTTCCCCCACTTATGCCAATGCCCCCTACTACCTGCCCGTTCCGGAAGAGGGGATAGCCGCCACCAAAAACCACCAGGCGGCCTGGCTGAAAGTCCTCGATACCGTACAGGGGAGCACCGGGCTGGGCCAGCTCGGCCAATTCATGGGTCGGCATCTTCAGGGCAACTGCCGTATAGGCCTTGCCCTGGGCCAGCTCTATGCTGACCAAGAGGGCGCCGTCCTGCCGGGCCAGGGAAATCAGGTTGCCGCCGCCGTCGACCACGGCTGATACCACTGGGACACCCAGCTCCTTGGCCTTTTCTTCGGCAGCCTGGATAATTCTCCGCGCCTGGGCCAGGTCGAGGATCGCTCCTCCCTGCTTGTTGTTATCCATATAACCCTTCACCTTCTCTGTTACCTGCTCTACCACTTCCTGAAAAACCTCCTGGCGTGCCATCAGGTAGAGGAGATCCGACAGCCGGTTAAGGTATACTGTTATTTCCCGTCTGACCTCTTCCTGACGGGCCAGGGCTACAGTTACCCGCTCCGCCCGGCGCACCACCGTCCGGGCCACATCCAGGTAGCCGGCAGTAAGGGTGCCCCCCGGCAAAACAAATCCCTTTTGGAGACTGATTTGGACCCCAATAGCATCGATGGCCTTCTCCAGTTCTCCTATGTCCCCTTCAGTCAGGCGCTCCTTCAGGCGGCTGGCCTCTCCAGGGGGACAGGCCAGTTCCGCTGCCAGAAGCAGCAGCTTTTGCTGTATGTCCCTGAGAAGTTTCTTATTTTCCAAATTCCTTATCCCGGCCCGGGCCAGGCCCAGCCAGGATGAAACTTCATCCACCGTACCATAGGCCTCGACCCGCAGGCTGTCCTTGGCCACCCTTTGTCCACCCAAAAGGCTGGTCTGTCCACCGTCACCCTTTCCGGTATAAATCTTCATTGTCCCTGTACCTCCATGGTATCGACAATGCCGACCACCGCAGCATCGATGGGAGTATCGCTGGTATCCAGGGCAAGGCGGGCCGAACTCCCTTCCACGACCAATACAGTTTCACCCATGCCAGCCCCAACAATATCGGCGGCTACCCTGGGGGCCTTGTCCACATGGTCGTCGTGCAAATCTAAGGGTTGGATTATTAACAACTTGTAGCCGACCAGGCGCTCGTCCTTTTTTGTTGCCACCACATTGCCGATGACCTTTCCAATTATCATTTTCTCACCCCTTCGCCCTGGATGATTGAATTCATTGGCTCCTGATTTTCAAGCCCCTCTCAACAGCCAGCTCCCTGGCCAGGGGCGTGATCACTGTATCCCTGGCTACGATAATTTCCCTCCCCTGCCAAGCAGCCACCTGACTGCGGCTGAGAACCTTGCCGGTAAAAACCCTGCTTGCTGCTTCCTTCTTTCCCCAAAACCTGCCCGGGAAGGAGACCAGCTCTTCCGCAGCAGAAGCCAATTCCCCTGCCGGCAGCAAGTGGATACCATAGGCAGCCAGCTTCTCCAGATTTTTGGCAAGCTGTTCCCGTAAGGCAGGCTGTCCCCGGTCCATCCCCAGGCGGGTACGGACAGGATGATCGATCTGGCAGGCATCCCTGGCAGCAAGGACCGGTTTCCCCATCAGGAGGCCTTCCAAGATCAGGGTAGTAACCAGATTGTCGGCTATCCCAACTGCTACCTTGGCCGCCGAGTTGACCGTGAGGACAGGCACCAGGATCAGCCTGTGTTCCCTTAGCAGGGGGCCCGGCGGCCAACCATTCTCCTCCGTCAATATGGTTGCTCCCGGCAGGGCCCCCGCAATCCTTTCGGTGCCCAGGGCACGTTCTGCCCCCGGAGTTACCACGGCAGTAAAGGACCAGCCCTGCTCCTGTAATATGGCCAGGGACGAAAGGGCATCCTCGACGCCGATGGTCCCCCCGGTGAAGAGGACCAGGGCCCTCCGCTGCCTTTCCTGCAATCTTTTCCACACTTCTTCGACAACCCGCTCAATCAGAAGGGCTTCTTCCATAAACCATCACCCTTCCCGTCTCTTTCTTGCCGGCCTTTCCGGCCACCCCTATTTTTCTTCTCCGTAATGGAGACAGCGGGAATGGGGTTCTCCCTTGCGCCGCGGACACTCGGGGTCACCACAAAGGTTACACACATCTTCGGTGGGGGCCCCTTCTTCCTCTCTCTCCTTGTTCCCTTCTCTCTGCCCTTCAACCTCGTCCCCGGGGCCATCGTCCCCTTCTTCCTCCCCTATTGCCTCATCCCCGGGGCCTTCATTTCCCACTTCCTTCTCAATTGCCCCATCGCCTGCCCCATCGCCGGGTTCTTCTTGACCTTCTTCTTCCTGCACTTCCTTCTCTGCCCCAGCGACGGGCCCTTCCCCGGCCCCCTCTAAGTCGGGCAGCTTGCCCACCTTTACTGGGCGGGGCACCATATCGGGGCTTTCAATAAGGCCCTCCAATTCCTCATGGGGCCGGGGGATAACATGTTTGGCTACCACCCTGCCCACCCTGGAGGCTGCTGCTACGCCGGCACTGACGGCAGCCTGGACAGCCGCCACATCGCCCACCAGTTTCACCGTCACCATACCCATACCCCTGGTCAATTCATACCCCAGCAATTTAACATTGGCCGCCTTTACTGCTGCATCGGCCGCTTCCACAGCACAGGCTAGTCCCGCCGTCTCAATCAATCCCAGGGCCTTTTTGTGCATGACCGGAACTTCCCCCCTTCCAAACCCCATACTCCTGGAGTACTTTAATGACAGTGGCAACTATAGCCGATAAGGAATCCCCTTCCAGGTAAGAAGGTTCTTCATCCTTGGTGCGAAAGGGTATGCCCTTGACCAGCCGGGCTGCATTGGTTCCCAGGCGCCGGCTCTCGCCTTCATCAAGCTGACCTGCCGGGACAAAAAACAAGGGCTGTCCCCGTTGGAGGCGGCGATAATGGAGGGCAATGCCATCCCTGCCCAGCCCTATCCCTGTACCGAGGGGGGAAAGGTTGGCTGCCTCCCAGGCAAGGCTGACGGCCGAATCCTCCGGGCCTGTGCAAAGTTGACCGGGAACCCCTTCCTCTTCCAAGCCCAGCTGAACCTGGCGGATATGTTCTGCCGCAGTCCCCGGCGCTGCGTTAATGACAATCCTGGGTTTTTCCGTCCTCCCTTCCTGCCAATGGGTCACCTCAGTCACCCCTCTCGCAATAGGCCAGGACCAGGCCGGTTGCCACAGCATTGCGGGGGCCTTCCGTCCCCCGGACATTGGCCTGCCCGGCCACTACCCGGTATTCGGACAGCCGGTCGGTGATAAACCCGCTCACCTCTTGGTCCAGGGATGAGCCACCTACCAGGACGACAAATTCCAGGTCACGGACGTTGCCGGTGGGAACAACCCGTTCCAGGGCCCTGAGGGTATTTTCCACAAAAACCCTTCTCTTGGCTTCCCGCCGCACCATCCGCACCTTTTCCAGATTCAGTTCCCCGGGGAGGGGGACAAATTCATCCTTCAGGATGATGACCTTGGCAAAGACCTCGGGCGGTAAGGGTTCGGAAAAAAATTCGACGGTGCCGTCCTCATGGCGGATATGAAAGAGACTTTCCACTTTGGCCAGGGGATATTTTTTTATGTCCTCGGCTAAACCCAGATCCTCGAGGCCCAGTTCAGCGGCAATGAGGAGGGTTACCATATTCCCGGCCCCGGCCAAATGGACCGTCTCCACCCTGCCTTCCACATTGATGTAGGCGGCATCGGTGGAACCGGCACCCAAATCTAAAATGGCGAAGGGTTTGGTCGTCCCCGGTGTGGTCAAACAGCCCCGCACTGCCATGTCTGCTTCCACACCACCCACTTCTACCCGCACGCCAATCTCTTCCTCTAATTCCTGGGCAATCCGCTGCATCTGCAGGCGGTCTGCCTTCACCATGGCCGCCAATCCCACAGCATTTTCCAGGGAAAACTCCCCTGCAATTCCCCCCTGGACCTGCTGGGGAACAAAGGTGTCCACTGCCAGCAAATCCTGGATGGTAATTTCCCCCGCCGGTTTACCCGTCAGCTCGGCCATGGTTTGCCTTACCCGCTCCAGCATACCGCCGGCATTGGTGCCCGGTTCCCCCCTGACATCCTGCAGAGGCGCCACTTCCTCCAGGGCAGCCATTATGGCCTCGGCACCCTCATCCACGTCCACCTGCCGGGAAAAGCGGGGGCCGATTAGAGTAAGCTTGCCGGCGGCAATACGCCGGGCTTTGACATCACCTTCCGGTGTCTTAATAACAACGGCCGAGCGATTGCCAATCAGGGCCCGGGCCAGGGGTACAATCTGTTTCGTCTCCTCCGGGTTCAGGTCAAAGACGGTGGCTATCCCATAGGGATTGCACAGGGTCTTAATTACCGCCCCCTGGGGTGCTACTTCGATGGCGGCCGGCATGCCGAGGGGCACCTTTTCGATGAGGCGCACCTCATCTACCACAGGAATGGTTTTCTGCAGGCGGTTGGCAATTAAGACGCCATCATCCCTTTGCACAATAGCCCCAACCACCTCTATGCCCCGGGCCAGGGCCCGGTTGATTTCCTGGGCGGCAAGGGCAAAATCCCAGCTGGCAGGTACTACCACCATCACCTTTTCCCCAGGGACTTCTGCCTGTAAAATATCCAGCAAAACGGTTTTCCCTACCCCCAGGCCGATCCCACCCGGTGTGGCAGGATTATGGCCGATCATAGTAGATTCGGTGACCACCGTCTCGGTTATGGTCTCCATGGCCACATCACCAATGACCGGCGCCGCTTCGTTGATTAAAATCAGATCCAGGTCCTGTAAGGCCAACCCCGCCCCATCCAAGGCCTGCCTCAGGGCAGAAAAAATTCCATTTAAATTCTCCCGCGTCCCCTTTATCCCGGTGGTGACAGCTATGCTGCTGCTTAAAAATTCAGGCTGACCGCCCGTCACCCGGGCTAAGGCTACCTCTGTTGTGGCATTACCTACGTCCACGCCTGCAATGAGCGGCAAATCAATCACCCCTTAGGGGAGCGGGTTTTTCAGCCCTAAACCTCTGAAAAACCCGCTCAGCCAACTATTTATGCAATTCTAAGCAGGCCACGGCGCTCATAAACTTCGGCCGCTTCCCGAACCAAAGCTGCATTGGCCTTGGCATTATACTTGCTTTCCAGTTCATCGGCAATTGCCAGGAGTTCTTCCTTTGTAGACCGATGGGGCCTGAGGGCACGGTAAATAGCCAGGATACGGTCATCGGGCACCTGGGTAAGCTCCGCCGCTCGCCTTAAATTGCGGGCAAATTGCGGGCGGCCAACCTTTTCCGCTATTTCTGCCTGCATGCGCAGGGTTTCTGCAGTGATGCGCACATCCTGGGGAGTAACTTCACCCTTCAGGACCTTATCCAGGGTAATTTCATCTAAACCCTTTCCGGTAGGTGTCCGAACCAGATCCGGTCTTTTTGTCGCCAGGGGATAGTCCCGGGCCGGGTCAAGACCCCGGTCGTTGTTGGCCTGTGGGTTACCCCCGGCCTTTGGTTCGGTTTCCTGGAGGGATTTCAGTACTTCCCGAACTATTTGTTCCAGGGCATTCTTATCCACCATGGGGGCACCTCCTTTTACTTGAAAGTAACCTTCAGCTCGACTGGTTTGGCGTTTTTTTCGACATGTTCCGTTTCTTTAATATGCAGTACTGCCGCCACTGCCTGGTACTTGGGTCGGGCCATCTGGTCATTCTCCACCGGAACAGGCTTTGGTGAGCCTCCCTTAGCGTACTGGGCTGCATTCCGCCCAATGGCCCGGTAGGTTTCCAGAACCAGCAAGGGACACTGGGGGAACAGCTCCAAATTAGACAGGGGATCCAAATCCTTCTGGTGGATGACAGTGGTACCCCGGGACTGGATACCAATGCCTATTCCCGAACCCGAGAGCTTGGCTGCCGTATGGGCAATGAATGCCACGTCGGAGGTGTGCTTCACCCGTATCACCCGGGCAGCGACACCCTCTTCTTCAATACCGGCAATTAGCTCCCTTAAAACGGCGGCATGGGGAATGCCTTTGATGGTCTTGACCTGATAGACACCAAAGGCCGGCCCCAGGCCAATGACAACCTCATCGGCTTTAGTGCCCTGCTCAGCAATGCCCAGCTCGGTAAAGTCCACTCCACTGACAGGTCCTGCCCCTGCAGTTTCCAGTTTGGGAGCAGCCGTCCCCTGGCCCATGCCGGAGAGCACTTCTTCTACTATCTGCCTTACCAATTTTTCGTCAACTTGCATGGCCTTCACCCCTTTCCCCTGGTATCTACTGGCCAATTTCTTCCGGTCGGATAGCAAAGGGAATGTCTTTAATTTCTTCCCAGCGTTTTCCGGTCAGCCGATAGCCTGTACCCGGACCGGCATAGTCATTGGCATCATTGACAGCACTCTGGACGACAAAATTGCTGTCAATTATAGCCGAAGTATGGAGATAGTCGCCAGAAACCCTCTGCTTGAGCATTTCCAGAACGTTGATGGCTACATCGGTAAAGTTGTTCTTCGCCAGGGCCTTTACCACGTCCAAACCGGTAATGGGACCGGTAAAGAGTTCCTGGGCTGCCTTCAGGTCTTCCACCACGTTGCGCTCGGGCATATCGTCGCTGCCGTGGGCATAGGTGGCCGCTTCTACCTCTTCATCGGTAATGGGCGGCAGGCCCAGCTCCCTGAATACGGCCTGCAGGGCGCGGGCAGCCTTGTTCCTGACGGCAATAACTTCATCCTCAGTAACGGGCCGGAGGCCGCCGTCTACCACCAGGTCCCGCTGCAGGGCCAGGTAGTCATCATAGTCTTCGGCGTCAAAGTTGGAACCGGCAAACATGTTGTCGTAGTTGGGGACCGCACTGTAGCCGGAGAAAATGAAGTCGGTTCCTGGCAGGAACTGCATCATGGTCCGGGCCGTCCGCCGGAAGGGGGAATGGCTGAAGGTCTGGTCGTTTCCAGAGGCCACTTCCAGGTCCAGCATTGCCGCAATCAGGTTCTCTGCCAGGACTGCCCTGATCCCGCCGGGCACTGCCCCGGGAACCCCGATACAGCTTATGGAACCATTCTGCAGGCCCTGAACCCCGGCACCCTTGGTCACATAGACGCACTTGGCTTCCAGGTAGAGCATCGATTTCCCTTCGGCATATCCCATCTGCACCTCTGCCCCCGTACCGGAGGTAAAGCGCATTTTGAGGCCCCGGGACGCGTAGGCAGAAGCCAGGAAGGATTTGGACCAGGGAGTATCGTCGCCATCGACAAAGACATTCTCCGTCCCATAGACTGAGATGGTCTCGGCATAACTGGTTAAACCCTTCATGCCCAGCTGCAGCTCAGTGGCTTCCTCCAGGGCACACTGGGTCAGCACTCCGCCACGACCCGTCTGGGCACCCACGAGGAGGGCCAGGGCATTGAAGGGGGCGTAGCGGACAATTCCCACGGTAGTTTCCATTTCATCAAAACCGCGAATAGCCGCCTCTGCCGCATCGGCTGCTATCTGGACCGGGTTATCCCGGACGCTGGTCACGTGACACTGGTTGCTCGGTGTCCTGCGGCAGCGCATTTTCTGGAGGGCCATCATCATTTCGACTACATTCATGTAGCCGACTACTTCACAGATCTTGGCCGGGGTCATGGCAGTGGTCAGGGCTATGATCTCTTCCCGAGGGACGTTGATGTCGACGATCATTTTGGCCAGTTCCTGGGAATCCATGGCGGCAACCTTCTCCGCCATCTCCAGATTTATGGCATGGTCGGCGATGAATTGGTCGATCATATCAAAATCACTGCGTTTGATGCCGTCCATTTCGACAACTACACCGTTTTCAATTTTAATTCCCGGTTTGGGATCATTGGGCCCATTTACAGCCACAAGGCCAACTTCCGGCCATTCCCGGACAAAGCCGTCTTCGTGTACGGGCCGTGCCTCCAGCACCTCGAACCGTTTAGATCTCTTCAAGGCAAATCCCTCCTTTGCTTCCGGCTTTCCGAGACGCCCCTAGATATAGGGTTGGGTAGTCGATTCTGGTTTTGCGCCAAGGCTAGCCAAAAGCTGAATGCCTACTTCCCTGGCGGCAATAATCGCTTGCCGTACAGCTCCGGAATCACCGCTGATGAAGAGTATTACCTCGTTGGTCATACTGGTTCCATTGGTCGGACTGGCATAGCCAAGAATTTCCACGTTGGCTGCCTTCACTGCCGTATCGGCCAGGACTACACCGATGGCCGCCGGGGCCCCAACGGTCAGACCGAAGGCTTTGCCGAGGGGGGCGCCAAAGGCCTTGTTACAGGCATAGCTGGCCCGGGCCGTGTACTGGAATTCCAGGTGTCCGGCATCGTTGCCGTAGACATCACCAAAGGTCCGCTCCAGCTCCTTCAAGGCAACTTCAATGGCCCGCCGGGCATCGCTGACCTCCTCGGCACCGAAGATGATCAAGTTGCCGTGCCCGGCCCCTCCCTTGGTATCCCGGGGAAGCTCTATGGACACGATTTCGGTATTGGTCGCCTTCACCGCCTCATCGGCAGCCATGATCTGGGGCCCTGCCCCGGTGCGGCCGCCGAGAATACCGATGGAACGATATTTGGGATCAAGGCCCATCTTTTCGTGGAGGATGGGATCTACATTGGCAATGACCAGACCAATGGTATCCCCCAAACCAACACCGACAAATTCCGTCAGAGAGCAGCAGTAGTCTACCTGCTCCGGTGCTATCTCCTGGGGTGGACCTCCAGCCTCATTAGCCTTCTTTAATACTTCCTGGACAATCTTTTCCACCAAATCTTCTTTCATTATTTAACACCTCCACCGCGCTTTTTTCCCTTCCCCTAGGACTGGGGTAAGATTTTTTCCGTATCGCTATGGGGACGCGGTATCACGTGTACAGATACGACTTCGCCCACCTTTTGGGCAGCCGCTGCGCCGGCATCGGTAGCTGCCTTAACTGCACCCACGTCACCACGTACCATAACCGTTACCAGGCCGCTGCCGATTTTTTCATAGCCCACCAGGGAGACATTGGCTGCCTTTACCATGGCGTCTGCTGCCTCAATAGCCCCTACCAATCCACGGGTTTCTACCATTCCTAAAGCTTCTTGTGCCACTTTCTTCACAACCCCTTTCCTTGGCATTTTTTACCTTTGGTTGCATGCCGCTCTAAACCAGGTATTTCCGAGAATAACCGGGGCCGCTCCACCTCCTTCCTCTGCCTTTGGGACACTGGAAAGACTCCTTTGCCTGGATATAACCCTACTGCTATAAAGGTTCTTTGCCGGAAAATATCCCCCTGTAGCATTTTTTGCTCACATCCGATAGATTGTTGCCCAAATTTTCCCGCAACTGAAAACCCATTAGAAAAGGGAAAAAGACAGGCAATGAAACCTGTCTTTTTTTGTCATGAATCTATTTTTTCTTGCCTCAGCCTCACCGGCAATGTTTCCGGTATTCACTGGGGCTCATGCCCACCTTGCGTTTAAAGAGGCGGCTAAAGTAATTGGCCTCCCCGTAACCCACCCTCCGGGCAATGGCCTCGATTTTATCTTCGGTTTTGAGGAGCAGCCGTTTCGCTTCTTCAAGGCGGAGATTGGTTAAATATTCAATAAAGGTTAGGCCTTCCCTCTCTTTAAAGAGGCGGCTNNTTAAAGAGGCGGCTGAAATAATAGGGGGAAAGGTGAACCTGCCGGGCAACCTCTTCCAGGGTAAGCTGTTTGGCAAAATGCTGGGCCATGTACCTCTTGGCCTGGGCAATGGTCTCCCTGTGGGCTTTTTCCTGTCTGGCTTCCACCAGTTGGAGGGACTGCTTCAGGGCCGCTTGGAGGAGATGGTATATCTCCTGGAGCCCGGAAACCGCTGCCAGCCTTTCCAGCAGGGTGCCCTGCATTTTGGCCACATCCCCCGCTTCCGCCCCACCCTTCAGGGCAGCCCGGACCATTCCTGTCACCAATTCCCAGGAGCGCAAGCGCAGGATTCGCTCTTCCCCCCCACTGGCTGTAACCAGCTGCTGCCAGATTTTCTCCAGGAGGGTGAAGGCCCTTTCTCCCTCTGCCAGCTCTACCACTGCCATTAATTCCTCTTCCTTGGTATAGGGGTAGGGGGCCAGCTTGTCCCCCCTGATGCTGTCCACATCCCCGGCATAGATAACCTGGTTTCCACCCAGCAAAGTACCATAACGGCAGGCTGCCTCGGCAGCCCTATAGGAGTTTTGGAGGAAAGGCAGATCAGGACATGTCTCACCCACCCCGACAGTCAGGGTCACTTGTCCCAGTTTCTCCACGGCCTGCCGCATCTTCTCCGCCAATTCCCCTGCTCCCCGCCCCCCATCACCGGCCTTTATAACCAGAAAACTGTCCCGGCCAAAGGGAACCAGCAGGGCGCCACCGTCCTCCTCCACCCTTTCCTGCAATAGCCCGGCCACCTGCAGTTGTTCCTTTTTCCCCTGCCCTTGGCCGCAAGCCCCCCTGTCATCGATCATTAAATATAATACCGTGTAGGGCCCCTCCCCTATTTTGAGCAGGGCGGCCCTTTCCTGGACAGCGGTGGGATCGCCAATCCGGCCAAAACAGAGATCCAGGATCAGCCCCCTGGCAATGTGGGGCAGGGCCTCAGAGAGCTGCTTTTCCATCTCCTTTGCCCTTCGCAGCCGGGCCGCCGCTTCCTCCCTTTCCCGGCAAATATTATCAACCACCTTCAGTATACCCCTGGGTCGGGCCGGCTTCAATAAATAATCCCGTGCCCCCAGTTTCAGGGCTTCATGGGCAAAGTCAAATTCGTCATAGGCGGTAAGGACCACAACTTCCGAATTGATGGAAAGCTCCCTGACCCGGTGGAGAACTTCTATACCGCCAATACCGGGCATCTTGATATCGAGGAAGAGGATGTCCGGCTGCAAGTCCTTTATCAGGGCCAGGCCCACCCGGCCGCAGCCGGCCTCGCCGACCACCTTCAGGTGGGGCCTTTCCCGGCGCAGGATAAATTTTATTGCTTCCCTCTCCAGGGGCTCGTCGTCGACGACTACTACTGTGGTCATGTTACATCACCCACCTTGGAGGGACGATAGGGTAAATATATGGTTATATGGGTTCCCTGGCCGATTTCACTCTGTATTTGCCATTGAAATTCGTCACCAAAATGGTACTGCAATCTCTTAACTACATTGTTGACACCGAGGCCAGTAACATGGCACCGGCCCGTCCGGGTTCGGTCGAGTTTCTTGATTTCCTCCACCACGTCCTCTGGCATGCCCAAGCCATCGTCGATGATTTCAATTTGCACCTGGTCCCCCAGGCGCATTATACGAAGCCACAGGGTTCCCCCCGCTTCCTTGGGCTCCAGCCCATGGACTATGGCATTTTCCACCAGGGGCTGCAGGGTAAGGAGGGGTATTTCGCTCTGGAGGCAGTCTTCTTCCACATCAAATTCCACCTTGAGCCGATCGGGGTAGCGGGTTTGCTGAATGAGCAAATAATTGTGCACATAGCTTAGTTCTTCCCTGAGGGGGGCCAATTGACCGGCCTTGCGCAGGCTGCCCCGGAGTAATTCCGCCAGGGCATAGACTACCTCCTGGGTCCTGTCGGCCCCCTCCAGCAGGGCCAGGCGGCTGATGGCATTGAGGGTGTTGAAGAGAAAATGGGGGTTGATCTGGGACTGTAAAACCATCAACTCTGCTTCCTTTAAGGCCCTCTCCAATTCGGCCCGGGATTTCATCTCTTCCATCAGGCGGATCTTTTGCTCGTGCAATTCCTCCTGAATGAGGCTGGCTACACCCTTTTCGGCTATGGAATTGGCGATGGTATACATCAGCTGGCCCGCTGCCTTTATCTTGGCAAAGGGCATCAGGGGAATCTTCTTCAATAAAAACTTTAACTCCGGCTCCAGGGCCAGGTTGATACCAGGCCGGGCAATGCGCTCCAACAGCAGCAATTGATCATCTTCCGCTAAAACCTGCCCCGCCATGATGGAGCCTAAATACTGCCCCTGGACAATTATGGGGGCAGCAATATCAACCAGTCCCATATGGCAGCAGTAAATATAGGGCCGCCCCTGCCTGGCCGCCTCCAGGCCGGCATGGGCATCGGACTGTTCACATCCCTGCCGCCCGCTGGCCGTTTGCCGCACCCGGGCACAAAAGTCACTGAAGTTGCTGTAGCGGACCACCGGCTTACCCTGGTAATCGACTATTATGGAGGCAAGGCCGGTGGCATCGGAAAAACGGTCTTGTATTTCCTGCAGGGCATTTACATCAACCACGTCGCGCAAGTGGAATAAACGTTTGGCCAAGATCACCACTCCCAGCCCAAAGTCCCATCACAAAAATCATTTATAATATTTAGTCAATTTATTTGGCAAAGGAATTTCTAAAATTGCCTAGAACTTTCTCCTTTCTTTCTACAAAGGAAGGATAATTTCCTCCTTTACAGCCCTTCTATTTTCCCCGGGGGCACCTGCCCTGCAGGAGCGGGGAAAGGGAAGGAAGTCTGGCCAGGCGGCTCCTTTCCCCTTCCTATTTATTCAAATCCCTGGCCCTTCCTTTACCTGGGAGATTATTTTTGCCTTGGCGTAGGTCCGGAATACCTTGGTTATCTCCACATCCAACCACTCGCCCACATAATCGCCGGCCCTTTCTATGTTAATGACATAGCCGTGGAGGCGGCTGATGCCGTCCCGGGGGTTGGAGATGTGGTGTTCTTCTACCCGCAGGGTTAGCCGGTCCCCTTCGGCCACCGGCCGGCAGTAGCGGGCCAATTCTTCTTCTGATTCGAAAATCTTGAGGATAATGTCATCCATATGCAGCTCCTCTTTACCCTTGATATAAATGGGAAGCCCAAAATGCCGTTCCAATTCCCCCAGATTACTGCCTCCGCTGCCGATCATCAGGGCTGCCACCCCTGGATGCAGCTCCACCAGCAGGGCAGGAACCTTCCGTTCCCGGAGGAGTCTCTCAATGCGGCGTTTCACCATCAGGGCCACGGTCTCTTCCGTCAATACCTTACCCTTGCCTTCGCAGAAGGGACACTGTTTCGTAACAATATTGTTGAGGGATTGGCGGACCTTTTTCCGGGTCATTTCTACCAGGCCCAGCTGGGTTAAACCCAAAACGTGGGCCTTCACCTTGTCCTTCTGTAACTCTTCCTCCAGGGCAGACAGAACCGCTGCCTGGTCCTCCTCCTTATTCATATCGATAAAATCAATTATTATTATGCCGCCGACGTTGCGCAGGCGCAGCTGCCGGGCTATTTCCCTGGCCGCCTCCAGATTGGTCTTCAGGACAGTATCGGCCAGGTTAGTGGTACCCACAAACTTGCCCGTATTGACATCAATGGCCGTCAGGGCCTCCGTTTGATCGATGATCAGGTAGCCCCCCGACTTTAACCAGACTCTCCTCTTGAGGGCCTTGTCCACTTCTGCCTCCAGGCCGTAGGTGAGCAAAATATCCCTTTCCGGCGGGAAATAGCAGACCCGTTCCTTTAGATGGGGTGCATAGATTTCCAAAAGGTCGTAGATCTTCTCCAGGACTTCCCGGTTATCTACGGTAACCCGCTGTATGTCCTCGGTGTAGAGGTCCCGCATAATCCGGTAAACCAAATCCAAATCTTTATAGATCAGGGCTGGCGTCGGGCCCTTGCGCATCCGCTCCTTGACCTTTCCCCACAGGCGCTCCAAAAAAACCACATCCTGCTGCAGCTGCTCGATGCCCTCCTGACCCTCGGCCACGGTGCGGACAATTAAACCCATGCCCCTGGGCCTGATGCCCTCGGCCAGCTCCCGCAGCCGCTCTCTCTCCTTTTCATCCCCTATCCGCCGGGAAACCCCCACATACTCCACATTGGGGAGGAGAACCAGGCTCCGCCCGGGGAGGGTAAGATGGGTGGTAACCCGGGCCCCTTTGCTGCCTATGGGCTCCTTCATAACCTGAACAATGATTTCCTGACCCGGCTGCAGCAGCTGTTCGATGGCAGGTTTTGTCCCACCCCGGCAACGTTCCCCATTGCGGCCCTGGGGCAGGGCATCATCCACATACAGGAAGGCATTTCTTTCCAGGCCGATATCGACAAAGGCCGCCTGCATACCGGGAAGAACATTTTCTACCCGCCCCCGGTAAATATTGCCGACGATCCGCCGGCTCAAGGGCCGTTCCAGATAGATCTCAACTAAAGAACCGTCTTCCAAAAGGGCTACCCAGGTCTCATCCTCGCAAACATGGATCACAATCTCTTTTTTCATCTATTCGCCTCACCTCCTTCCCAACGAGCCCCCTTGCCCTTTTTCAGGCTGTCCAGTCAGTTAAAATTCTACCGTCAGGGGCGAATAGATCCCGTCGTCCCGGACAATATACAGCCCTTCCCGGTGCAGAAAAACCACCCTGCCCGCCCAGCCCGTGTTGGCCCAAAAGGCCTCAATGAGCTCAGCGGGCCGGACACTTCCCCGGGGGCCCAGCTTAAGATCGACGGTGACAGTAATGGGGGCAGGGCCGTCCCCATGGATCTGGTAGGCGCGAACATAGGGTATAAGGTTAAACCTGCGCACCCCCTTGCGGGTCTGCCGGGTAATTGTTACCTCCTCCCGGTCCAGAAAGCCCTCCCAGGCCAGGGAAAAATGCTCCCAGGCGACCCCTGCCGGCAGTTCCAGCCCCACTTGATAGCGGGCCAGGTTGACAACGGCCATCAGGGCAGGGTATTTCCCCGGTACCTCCTTCACTTCCTCCAACTTCAGCCCCGGGGGCAGCTGGCCGTTCACCTGCTCCCGGAAATGATCCAGGGGCCAGGTTTCCCGCAAGGTAAATTCCACATATTCCCCGGAGCTGGTCATGCCTACGGGGAGGGCGGCAGCAAAGGCGATTTTGGGCTGGGGATTAAAGCCCTGGCTGTAGGCCATGGGCACCCGGGCCCGCCGCAGGGCCTTCTCGACAGTGCCCACAAGATCCAGATGGGAAATAAAGCGAACCTCGGGCCCCTTAATCAATCTGGCCCACAGCTTCTGGAGCATCCTTGTCACCTCCCCGGAGGCGGATGGGCAATTCCAGAGTCGGGCACACCCCGCACTGGCTGCAGCTGACCAGGCTGCAGTCCACGGTGGCCTCGCCCCGGAGGGCCCGCTGGTATTCCCGCCAGAGAAAATCCTTGGCCAGCCCGGGGCTCAGGTGGTCCCAGGGCAGGACTTCAGTAAAGGGGCGCCGGCGCAGGGCATAGAAGGCAGGATCAAGGCCGCAGGCGGCAAAGGCCTCCTCCCATTTCCTGTAGTCGAAGTGCTCCGTCCAGCCATCAAAGCGGCAGCCCAGGCGGTGGGCGGCAAGCAAAGCTTCGCCCAGGCGGCGGTCCCCCCGGGCAAAAACGGCCTCCAGGAAGCTGGCCTTGGTATCATGGGTATTAAATATGATGCGCCTATCCTTCAGGGCCCGGCGGATTACCTGCTGGCGCCGGTGGAGTTCCCCTTCTTCCACCTGGGGTTCCCACTGGAAGGGGGTGTGGGGCTTGGGGACAAAGTTGGAGACACTCACGGTGACCCGCCGCACCCCCCGGCCCCCCTCGGGACCCCTGGCCCTGGCTACCTGCTCGGCAATCCTGGCAATCCCCAAAAGATCCTCATCCTCCTCTGTGGGCAGGCCGATCATAAAATAGAGCTTAAAGGCCGACCAGCCCCCTGCCACGGCCCCAGCCACAGCTTCTGCTATATCCTCCTCGGTGACATTTTTATTGATCACGTCCCGCAGCCTCTGGCTCCCGGCCTCGGGGGCCAGGGTTATACTGGCCTTGCGCAAACCCTCTACTTCCCGGGCCAGGTTCACCGAAAAACTATCCACCCTGAGGGAAGGGAGGCTCAGTTTCAGTTCGCCGTAGGCTTCCTGAAGCCGCCGGATCAGCTCCCGGATCTGGCTGTAGTCGGTGCTGCTCAGGGAGGTCAGGGACATTTCCGGATAGCCCGTGGTCCTCTGCAGGGCCTCGGCCTGGGCCAGGAGTTTTTCCAGGGATCTTTCCCGGACCGGCCGGTAGATCATGCCCGCCTGGCAAAAGCGGCAGCCCCGGGCACAACCCCGGAAAAGCTCCAGCATAGCCCGGTCGTGGACAACGTCCATGAAGGGCACCACAGGGGCAGTGGGAAAATCAACAGCATCCAGATCGGCAACAACCCGTTTCTCCACCCGCGGGGCTGCTTCCGGCCTGGTAGGTTCCACACCCTTTATCGTACCATCTTCCCCATATTGGATCCGGTAAAAGGATGGCACATAGATGCCGGGGATGGTGGCGGCACGGGAGAGGAAGGCCTCCCGGTCCTGCCCCCCTTCCCGCTTCCATTCCTTCAGGGCGGTGAGGAGTTCCCCGATGACCTCCTCCCCCTCCCCCAGGACTACCAGGTCGAGGAAATCGGCCAGGGGCTCTGGGTTAAAGGCACAGGGCCCGCCGGCAATAACAAAAGGGTCCTCTGGACCCCGCTCCCTTTGCAGCAATGGGATCTTTCCCAGTTCCAGCATGTTGAGGACATTGGTGTAGGTCAGCTCATACTGGAGACTGAAGCCGATCATGTCAAAATCGGCCAGGGGAGTCCTCGTTTCCAGGCCAAAGAGGGGAAGGGAAGCTTCCCGCATCCTGGCTTCCATATCCGGCCACGGGGCATAGACTCTCTCGGCAACGGCATCCTGGCGCTGGTTTATGATATGGTAGAGAATCTTTGAGCCCAGATGGGACATGCCCACTTCATAGACATCGGGAAAGGCCAGGGCAAAGCTGACCTCCACCTGGCGGTGATCCTTTTTTATGGCATTCCATTCGGTGCCCAGGTAACGGGTTGGCTTGGAAACCTGGGGCAAAATCTCCTCCAATTCTTGCTTCACTCTCAGGTCCTCCTTTGTAAAGGGCGCATAATCCCTCTATTTACCCTTGCAGCCAATTCAATTCCTATTATTCCCCGGTCCTGGGGAACCATAGCTTGTACATACAGAAAATAGTTTCGACACCAGCCATTATAATCCTTTTCCCAATACTATTTTTTTCCAGACCATCTAGGGGCGGTGCTGGAGTATTTCTCCCAGCCTTGTATCCAACCCCCTCTCCAGCAGGGCGGTGACAATTTCCCCTTCCGTAAGGTAGCCCATTTTTCCCCCGGCATCCAAAAGTAAAACCAGGTGATAGCGCTTGGGGATAAATTTTCGCACCACCTCCCGCAGGGTAGTGGCCTCCGTGGCCATCAGGGCTTCGATGGGCAGCAGCCCTTTGTCCTTTAGTTCCCTCTGTTTCCGGGTTAAGAAGCGCAGAAAAAGATAGGCTGCCGCCGTCCGTTCCCGGTTGGCCGCCCGGTAAATAAAGAGGGCAACAAAGAAAAAGGTAAGGTTCAGCCAGGAGAAAAAGGCCCCGACCAGGCCGATGCCCAAAAGCAGGATGCCCAGCAGCCGCCCCCAGCCGGCCACCCGTTCCGTTGCCTGTCTAAAACCAAGGCGCCGGGCCAGATAGGCCCGGTAGATGCGTCCCCCGTCCAGGGGCAGGACCGGCAGCAGATTCAAAAGGGCCATGCCCAGATTGCAGTAAATAAAAAAGGCAGCCAGGTCTTCCTGCCAGACCAAAAAGTGCCGGAGAACCAGGCCGATCCCGGCCATGAAGATGTTCTGCAGGGGACCGGCCAGGGCGATGTTCAGCTCTACCTCCGGGTCAAAGGCAGCCAGATCCAGATCTTCTATGCGGGCCACCCCGCCAAAGGGTAAAAGTTCGATTTCCTTCACCCTGAAACCGTAGCCTTTGGCAACCAGGACATGGGCCAGCTCGTGGATAAAGCAGACGGCAAAAACAGTCATCACCTGGGGCATGAGACCCAGCAATCCGTAGAGCAAGAGGAGGAGAAGGAAAAATTTATCGACCAGGATCCGGACACCGAAGGCCTTGCCTACTTGCATGCCGGCTGTTCAACTCCTTCAGGGACCTGCCTCCGCCAGCAAACCCAGCCACAGGGCTGGGTCTACATTTACCCCCCTCTCCCTTATTTCAAAATGGAGGTGAGGGTTGGCGGCCAGCCCCGTTTCGCCAACGGTGGCGATGGTATCCCCCCTTTTCACCGGCTGGTTTTCTGCTACCAACACCTCCTGGCAGTGGGCATAAAGGGTCTCCAGGCCGCCCCCATGATCCAAATATACAACTAGACCCAGTTCCGGGTGCTCTTCCACCCGGGAGACCAACCCCCCTGCCGCTGCCCTGATGCTTGTGCCCGCGGGCGCCCCAATGTCGATGCCGTAGTGAAAGCTTTCCTCTTCCAGGACCGGGTGGTAGCGCCAGCCAAAGCCAGAGGTGATTTCCCCCTCCACAGGCATAAGCATCATGGCCTGGCCGGCTTCAGTGGGCCGGGGCGGCAGGTCAGCATCCCCCTTTGTCTGCGGGTTATAGACGGGCAGCCAGCCGGCAGGATACTGGAGCCAGTCAAAGCGGCCCAGCTCCTTGAAATCAAAGCTCAGCTGGTATTCATACAAAATATAGCTGGTATAAGCTAAAACCTTCTTGACGGGAGGGAAGGGCAGCTGAACTAGGCCAAAGAAGAACAGGTAGATCAGGCCGGCCGCCAGGATTTTGCGCCAGAGGGGCAGGTTGATAATGCGGTACCAGATTACCCGGGCCCGGACCAGCATCCTTTGCAGGGGATTCACCGGCATCAACTCCCCCGATAGTTTAATCGTCAATACTTAAATATATGGCCGGCGGAGAGGGATTATGAGCCCTGGGGTTGTTAACAAAAAGAAAACCCCGGCTTAACCGGGGTTTGTCCTTGCCCTGTTATTATAGTTTTCCGGCGGCAATGGCCTGGAGATCGGCATTGATCTGGGCGAAGATGTAGACGGGGGCACAGCCGGGATAGGTAAAAACCCGCTTGGCCAGCTTCATGGCCTCTTCCACCTTGGGGGCCGAAGGGAACCACTGCCAGCAGTCTCCAGCGACAAAGAGGTTCTTCCCGGCCGCATAGGCGGGATCAAAGTCGGGCACCCCACCGGCAATGAAGACACATTCGCCATGCTCCTGGACAAACTTGTCGACATCAATGCCGGTGTTCTTGAAGGAATCGAGGGAACCCCTGATGTTGACATAGCAGCCGGGGCAGGTCTGCTGGACAATGACCGTCAGGCCCCTGTACATACCCACCGGGTTGTCGTTGGGCCGCTTGAAGACTTTCCGGACGCTGTCGGGATGCTCTCCTACCAGGTCCATCTTGCTGAGGTCCATTTCGCCCAGGCCCTCGGTGGCGGCAATCCGCACCGCCGGTATTTCCACTGGCTCGAAGCCCATGATATAGGCGCAGACGGCATCGACGGCAACGGTGTCCTGTCCGGCGACGATGAGATTCATCTCCACAGGGGTACCGGCATGGGGGCCCTGGCCTTCCATACCGATTATGGCATCGATTATGGTAAGATCAGCCTTCCGAATCCGGTACATATCGGCAAATTTCTGTCCCAAATCGATCCGGTGGGCACCCTGCTGCTGGTCACTGGGATGCCGGTTGGGAACAATCCCGTTCCAGTTCTTTAGGCCCAGGGTGACGGTACCCGCCAGGTGCACCTTCAGCTTGGGCAGGTTGATGACCACATCGGCATCCAGGAAGGGACGAAAAACCTCGGCACACTTGAAGACCCTGGCCTCGGGGATCTTTATCTCCACAGTGGCCGTCTCATCGAAGTAGATGACCTTATCGGCCCCACCCCGCAGGGCGGCCTCTTCCAGTCCCGAGTCTTTGAAGGCCGGTGCAGCGCGTCCGACATGAAGGCCCAGGGAGGGATTGTCCCCCACCCAAACTTCGGCAGCCCTGGAGTTTTCCTTCACATAGGCCACCACCGCCTCCACGACCCGGGGATCGACCACGGCGTGGCTCTCGGGAGGGGCCTGGAAGGCCAGGTTGGGTTTGATCAAAACCCGGTCTCCAGGCTGGATAATCTTATCGAGGCTTCCGATGGCCAGTTCGACGGCTTTGGCGACGGTCTTCTTTATTTCCGCCACATCTTCATCATAGCGGACAAACTTTCCTCCCATAAACTCGGCATTGCCCTTCAGGGCACCCGCCTTAGCCACAGCAACCTTCGGCTTTGCCATGGAATTCACTCCTTTCAAGGTCCA
>LFSN01000006.1:841-34245 GCA_001513125.1 Clostridia bacterium DTU030 | reverse complement strand
GATGGCAACCTGGTCTGGGGCCCATTGCTGCTACAGGCAGAGGCCTCAACTATTCCCAAGAACAGCTTTAGTAAATTAGGCTAACGGCCTATGGTTGATAATGTAAATATTTATATTATAGTGACTTAACTGTTAATATACAACATATGTTTCATGATTCCTGCCAATGATTACATAATTTTGCTGCAACTAATCCCGGGGCGGCACAAAGGAAAAAGGGCCGGCGCCCCTTGTAATTGTAATTTTTTCCCTTTTATTCCTCCAAGTAATTCCTAGAGGAAATAGCGAAAGGCTATATAGACCACAAGGAGTATGAGGACAAAGGAAGATGCCAGGGCAAGACTGTTGAGAAGGCCGCGCCAGCGGGGGAAGGCCTTCCTACCTAAAGTCAGTAAACGGTTCAGGCCGATGAGGAGCCAGATCCAATTGACAAAATGGGAAAAGCCGTGGCTCCAGTTCCAGAGGGCAACGCCGATGAGGATGAAGCTGACGGGCAAAGAGAAAAAAAGCTCCCCTTTACTCAACTGCCCCTTTGTAGTCATCTTGCTCCCACCCTTTTGTTTCAATTATTTTGCTATTTCGCCGGAACAGGTCAGGTATCCTGCCCCTAGGTTGGTAATTTTCAAAGCTGACTACAGCATGGCCGCCCAACCTATTTTCAGTGTTTATTCAGAGGGCGGCCACGTTTCGGAGCCGGCGACAAATTAGGCTGGCTCTTGAAATAGTTTTTTCAGAGTAATAGTCATAACATCATACCAGCTCCTTAAGAGGTACATAATCAACCCCTTTGGGAGCTTGATTAATAAAGAGTTCAATGCTGTTTTCAACAATTGTCCCAGCATTAATTTTTGCCCTAAACATCAGATCATAATTTCCCTCCTTCGGTTGATTATACTCATTACGCATCTGTTCATAATAAGGGGAGTCATTCTCCTTTGCTTCTCTAATATAGGGGATAGTATCGGGATCTTTATAGTAATTCTGAAAGATCATCTTAAAGAAAAATGTAATCTCAATATCGGTATCACTAACGGTATATTCAAGATTTGATACTTCGAAACCCTTGATTTGATAATATTTGCTGTATTCGCTGGTAAAGCGGTCAATCATATAGTCTGAGAATTGCTTCCTGTACTGTTTTGGTAGGTAATTGCCGTTGATGTATGCTATGGATGCCCTCTCGACACCGCCAACATAGCCGACAGAGCTGCTTTCCTCAAGAGCATCGAGTATTGCCAGCAGCCTGGCAAACTCCTCCTTCCCTTGAGCAAACTCCCGCACATCTTTACCCATAGTAGCGTCTGCTTCATCCCTCGAATACCGCAGCAGAAAATCATTTTGGCCATCGTTCAGATTAAAATTAATATAATCGACATTTTCGATCAAGGAAAACATGATAATGGCATTCCTGGTAAAGGATGCTTGCCCCGCTGCCTCCTTTGCCGTGTAATAGTCACCTATCTCTGTATCTGTTTGCAAATATACTGTCACGCCATAGGAGGGGCTGACGGTGTGAAGTTCAAAATGATCATAATCTATGCCTTCAGGGTAATCTAAGAGATAGATGATGCTGCCAACAGCAGTTGCATCACCGACATACTTTGTTTTGTATTGGAGAAATTCTTCGACAACCGATGGAGGCTTAGATTCTATCGGGTCGACCATTAGCACCACTGCCAGGATCATCACTACAGTTATAGCCGTAACCATAATCCACGTGGAAGGTTTTCTATACTTCAATACATTCATAATGCGTGACTTCACATTGCTCTCGCCAAAAGCCGGGGGAATTAACAGACCACTTTGTTTTGCCGCAAGGGAGAGCAAGGAGTGGGAATAATGTGCCCGTATATCACCACCTGCTTGCCCCAACACCATTTCATCGCAGGACATTTCCATGTCCTTGGACATGAGAAAGTAAGAAAGCCAGATCAGCGGATTAAACCAATGAAGAACAGTCGCAGCAAAAGCCACAAGTTTAATGATGTGATCTCCGCGCTTGATATGGTTTTTTTCGTGCCATAAGATATAATCCATTTCCTTTGGATCTAGACCCGGCGGAAGGTAGATCTTCGGTTGAAAAAAGCCCAAGACAAAGGGAGTTTGAATCTGATCGGTTTCAAAGACATTATTACCCTTAACAAGGGTGGCCGTAGAAAGCCTCTGCTTTAGCCTACAGTAAGACACAATACTGGATAAGAAAAGGAGGACAATACCGACCACCCAGATCACGGCCCCGATTTCTGTAATAACAGTCATTGAGTTTGTACTGGGCGCTGGATATTCAGGCGGTAAGGAAGTCCGGATAGAATGATTTACGGGACTATCTACGCTTACGATGCCGGTTTCTATGCCGGGATTCTGGAAAAAAACAATCTCCTGAGGAATAATGGTTTGTTCCGGTACCAGGCTCAGAGGGGATTCAAGGGAGAAGGGACAAAGGAGACGAAAAAATACTATCCCCCACAGGGCATAGGAAAAAACCTTGGGAGCTTTCCTCAACAGCAACCGGACAACCATAACAGCCACAACAGTATAGCTTGCCGTTAAGCTCATGTTCAAGACAGTAAGAAACAGACTCTTCATTTTGTCGCCTCCTGAATCATCCTCTGGAGCTCCTCGGCTTCTTCCTTTGACAAGGCTTTATCCTGAAGGAATGTCGCTAAGAAAACAGGTAATGAACCGTCGAAGCTTTGCTCTAAAAGGGTCTCGCTTTCATATTTTTGCACCTGCTCCCTTTTTACCAGAGCGGTCACCGTCGCATTCTCATTCTTCAGAAGGCCACGATTGACCAGTTTCCTGATCATTGTGTAGGTAGTAGATTTCTTCCATCCCAACTTCTGTAAACAAATTTTCGTAAGTTGCGTAGAGTTTATTGGTTCATGTTCCCAGATGATATCCATAAACTTGCGTTCTGCGGCAAAGAGTTTCAAGTCAGTCATGTCCACCCTCCCGAATGGTTTATTATGATAAACCTGCCTGGCTCCAGTTTATCGGGATAGACCTACATTGTCAAGTACCAAGGCCACAAAAAAACTCAGTATAACCGAGGTGGCGAAAACTTTCTACCCCTTTTAATGCTGCCGGCTGTATTGCTGGAGGTAGCGAGGGCTGTATAGGCAACCATATGGCCACATTATTCCCCTAGTACACGTATCCTGCCAACAGTATTACCAATTTGTGCAATAAGATGGACAAAAGAGGCTATCACCACCATGCTAAAAGCCGATACTAGAGGGTAAACTAAACTCGAGGTGAAAACTATGCGGCAAAACACTGGACCCTTCGACCGGACGGTGCGGATTATGGGGGGCTTGCTCCTGGCCTTCCTGGGCATCCTCCGGCTGCTGCAGAGGCGGCGGGGCCTGCTCCTGTCCCTCCTGGGCCTCGGTTTTCTTGTCGAAGGCCTGGCAGGCTACTGCATCGGTTATGACCTTCTGGAATTTCAACCAAAGACCAAAATAGGACAAAACAGGGAACCAGCATTGGGACCACAGGCTCAGTCCAGGATTAAGACAGGGCTAAAATTGACGGCATCGGCTGCCACCAGCCTGTATTCAGTTCCCTCCCACTCTCCTGTCAGGGCTGAAGCCTGGGCCTCGCCGTGGAGATGCCCGTAAACACAAATTTTTACCGAATATTGGTGGAGTAGTTCGGTAAAGCCCGACGGCTCATGGCGGCCATTGGTGGGGGGGTAATGGAGGGCAACCACAATTTGATCAAAGCCGTCTTTGTGGGCCCTCTCCAGGGAGAGCTGGAGGCGTCCCAGCTCCCGCTGGTAAATCTTCTCATCCCGTACCGGATCGAATCCCTCCTGGCCCGGGCAAATCCAACCCCGGCTGCCACAGATAGCCCATTCCCCCCAGGGAAAATAATCATTCTGCAGGGCGTAGACGCCCCGCGGGAGCACCCGCCGGACTTTTCCGATCCCGACCCACCAGTAATCGTGATTGCCCCGCACCAGGAGCTTTTTCCCGGGCAGCCGGCCCAGCCAGTCAAGATCGGGAATGGCCTCAGCAAGTTTCAGGGCCCAGGATATATCTCCAGGAATAATGACCAGATCATCGGGTCCGACAATTCGGCGCCAGTTCCCGGCAATCTTTTCCTCGTGCTTTTCCCATACCGGCCCAAAGATGTCCATGGGTTTGTCTACAGCATGGGATAAATGCAAGTCTCCCAGGGCAAAGAGAGCCATGGCTCCACCACCCCTTTTCTACTATATTTATTTTTGGGCCAGGTAGAGATAGGCATCATCTACCTTCTCCTCCCGAACAGTGGAAAAAAGCTGGATCAATTCTGCTGTAAAGGCGGCATTATGGGTCAGGGACCAGAGGGAAACACAGCCCCCCGGCCGCAATAGATCCCGTATTCGCCTTAAGCCGGCCCCGGTATACAGCCTTTGGTTCCTAGCCAGCACCAGCCAATCGGGGCCGTTATCGATGTCCAGAATAATGCCGTCATAGCTTGCCGGCCTTGCCCCCTCAATGTACAGGTACAGGTCATCAATAACCAGTTCCGTGCGCCCATCGGCCAGGGCATGGCCATTAAAGGGGGCAAAATAACGCCGATTCCACTCGACAATGGGGGGTGCCACCTCAACTACAACCACCCGCTCCACTGCCCGGCACCGGAGGGCTTCCTGCAGGCTGTACCCTACTCCCAAACCACCAATGAGTATCTGGAGCCCCGAGGAGCGGCCTGCCCGGCCAATTTCCTCCAGGGTTAATCTTACCATTTCCCGCTCCGACCTGCCACCATAGGTAGCCATCAGGAAGATCCCATTGAAAATGATCTCATAATGCTCCCCGCACCTTCTGAGGACCATTTCTCCCAAATGGGGATCTTTATATCTTTCCACCAGCTGCTTATCTAAATTATGCCCCATCAATGCCACCTACTTATTATTTTCCCTTTCCCCGCTATTATTGTTGACAATTCTAACTCTCTGTGTCAAAATACCCATAGGGGTATTATTCGAAATAATGAAAGGAGTGTTACCGTTGCTCAATATAACTCCCCGGGCCAAAGAAAAGCTCCAGGAACTCCTGGCTGAAAAGGAGGCAGCCAATCCCTTTATCCGCATATATTTCCAGGGTTTTGGCTGAGGAGGCCCCAGGTTTGGCCTGACTCTGGATGAGTCAGCTCGCGAAGAAGACACTGTCTTCCAAGTGGAGGGTCTCAACTTTGTTGTGGAAGGGGATCTTAAACAGTACCTGAGCGGCAGCATCATCGACTACCGCAAAAGTTGGCTGGGCAGTGGCTTCCACATCAGCAGTGGTAATTCCTGCTGCTGACTCCAGCCTTATCCTCCCCCGGCTGCCATGGCTGGAGCAGGGGAGGGACACCTTAAGGAATATTATACTTGAAGGGACCGGCGCCGGGGCCGGTCCCTTCCCATTAAAAAGCTTGTTATACCATGGTTAAGGGTTCCTTCAAGCTGTTAGCCCCTTCCTTGCCCGCCCCGGCTTCAGCGATGGGGAATTGGACGGTAAAGACCGTTCCCCGGCCCAGCTCACTGCCGACAGACAGCCTGCCCCCATTCTCCTCTACCAGCCGGTGGGAGATGGCCAGGCCCAGGCCTGCCCCACCCTTTTTACCGCTGGTATAGAAGGGTTCAAAGATGTGGGGCAATTCTTCCGGAGGAATGCCTGGGCCATTGTCCCTGATCTCCAGCTGCATCTGCCCACCCTTTTCCTGCACAGCTATCTGGACCACGCCCCCGGAGGACATGACCTCCAGGGCGTTCCCCACAATGTTGTGGATCACCTGCTTGAGCTGATCCGGGTCTACTTCCACCGGCCGGCCGTTACGACACTGGCGTACCTGGATTTCTATGCCATGAAGCCGAGCCCGGCAGTCCAGGAGCAAACCCATCTCCCTGGCTATCTGATTGAGGTTTACCAGCTGCTTGCGGGGGGGAAGGGGACGGGCAAAGAGAAGCAGATCGGAAATAATAGTATTCATCCGGTCAATCTCGGCCAGCATGATCCGAAAGGTTTCCGCCTGCCCACTGTACCAGGCGGGATCCCTGTTCCGGAGGGAATACTGCATAATCTGCAGGCAGCCCCGCAGGGTGGTAAGGGGATTCCTGATCTCATGGGCAGTGTTGGCGACCATTTTCCCCAGGGCAGCCAACCTTACCGAGCGTTCCCTAATCGCAAAGCTACGCATCAACTCCAGGTAGGTTTTGGCCACCAACCAGGTGGCGAGGAAGAATATACCAGTGGTGACCAGATCGGCTTCCAGGTAAGGATTTTGTAACCAGCCGGGCTCGGCCAGCCAGGCAAAGGAGAAAATGGCAGCGCCGGCCAGGCTGCAGGCCACCATTCCCCAGGTCAAACCGTGCCGCAGGGAAAAGACCAGGATTACCGGCAGGAAGAGGTTTTTGTAGCTGCTGTAGGCCCCACCGGTCATATAGACCACCAGGGCAACCAGGCCAATGCCGGTCAGCAGTATTACATAATTATACCAGCCCTGTTTAGTGCTGGTTCCCCCGGCAGCAGATAAAAACCCCTGCCAGCTCCTCCCCAGCCCCAGGACTAGCAGGTAGATAAGGATGGAAAGGATGCTGATGACCAGACAGGGAGCGGGAGAAGCAAGGGATGAGTTGAACAAAACAATACACATAATAAAGAGGGTAAAGGCCCCAACTACCGGGACCACCTTTTCCACCTGCCTTTCCCTTTCCCGCTGGTAGTTTTTCATCCTTACCTACCCCTGTATTTTTTCATAACTCTTCCTCCCTTTTCTTCGCTGCCGGCAGGCCATTCTCCTACCGGCTGGGTAAATTTTCCGATAATTTTTTCCTTGCTGTCAATTGGGAATAGGGGGACATCGAGCTGCCCGAGGGTGCAGCATTGAAAGCCCCCAAAAGATAACATATACTTAATTTGCATGTTCCTTGCTGCACCTTCGCTGGTGTCGGCAAGAAAAGTCGGCAGCTTCTGCTGTCACCGTGATGCTCTTTTACAAGGAGGAATGATGGCTAAAATGGGGAAAATCCTTCGTCACTTAAAACCCCTGCGCCTGTCCATCGCCGCTGCCCTGAGTCTGGTTATGGTCAGGGTCCTTACTGAACTCTATCTGCCTACCCTGACTGCCGCCATTGTCAATGAGGGCATAGTCAGGGGTGACACTGGCTACATTGTCGCTGTCGGCAGCCGCATGCTGTTGGTGGCGGCCCTGGGAGGGATAGCATCCATAGCGGCCAACCACCAATCGGCCAGGGTTTCTGCCGCCTTCGCAAGGGACCTCCGGGAAGAAGTCTTTTCCCGGGTGGAAGACTTCTCCCTCCACGAGTTCGACAAATTTGGCACCGCTTCCCTCATCACCCGGACCATAAACGATATCAACCAGCTGCAAATGGCCCTGCTCATGGGCCTGCGCATGATGGCCATGGCACCCCTTATGAGTATCGGGGGGATAATAATGGCCGTTTCCCTGGATCCGACTCTGTCCTTAATTTTTGTCGCCCTCCTGCCCTTCCTCTTTGCCCTCATCACCATCATCGGGCGCCGGGGCATTCCCCTCTTCCAAAAGATGCAGGTCAAGCTCGATAACCTGAACCTGATTCTCCGGGAGAGCCTAACTGGTATCCGGGTTGTCCGGGCCTTTAACCGTGAGGAGTACGAAAGGGAGCGCTTCCAAAGGGCCAATGAAGATTACACCAACACCGCCATCAAGGTCCACCAGGTAATGTCCCTGGTGATGCCGGCTATGATGCTGGTAATGAATCTAACCATCGTGGGCATCATCTGGTTCGGCGGCCTGCGCATTGACAGGGGTTTTATGCAGGTGGGGGACCTAATGGCCTTTATCCAATACGGCATGCACATTATGTTTTCCCTGGTGGCCATATCCTTTATGTTCGTGCAACTTCCCCGGGCCCTGGCCTCTGCCCAAAGAATTGGCGAAGTATTAGATACCCTGCCCACAATCCGTGACCCAGAAAAACCGGTGCCCGTCGCCGATATGCGGGGCGTGGTAGAATTTAAAGGGGTCACCTTCAGTTACCCGGGCGCCGAACGCCCGGCCCTCTGTGACATCTCCTTTACTGCCCGTCCCGGCCAGGTCACCGCCATAATTGGCGGCACCGGTTCCGGCAAGTCTACCCTGTCCCGTTTGCTCCTCCGTTTCTATGATATCGACAGGGGCAGCATCATGGTAGATGGCATCGATATACGCTCCATAGGCCAGGCAGACCTGCGGGCAAAGATCGGCTATGTTCCCCAGCAGGCCATCCTCTTTAGTGGTTCCATCCGGGACAATATCCTCTTTGGCAAAGACAAGGGGGAAGCAGAAGTGGCAAAGGCGGCTGAGATTGCCCAGGCCACAGAGTTTATTAGGAAAACACCTGCCGGTTTCGCCGCAGATATTGCCCAGGGGGGCAAAAACATCTCCGGCGGCCAAAAACAAAGGCTGGCCATCGCCCGGGCCCTCGTCCACAAGCCCAAAATTTATATCTTCGATGAATGCTTTTCCGCCCTGGACTTTAAAACCGATGCCAAACTCCGGGCTGCCCTGAAGGAAGAAACGGCCAATGCCACCGTAATTATTATCGCCCAAAGGGTGAGCACAATAAAGGATGCCGACCAAATTATTGTCCTGGAAAAGGGCCGGATCGCCGGTATCGGCACCCACGGAGAGCTCTTGGCCACCAACAACATATACAGGGAAATAGTCTCTTCCCAGCTGACCGAGGAGGAAATTGCATGAGCAGCAGATATAAGGAACGGAAAACCCCAGATTTGGGCCCCAGGCGGGGCGGTGGACCTCACCTGGCCCTCCCTGTGGAAAAAGCCCGGGATTTTAAAGGCTCCTTTGCCCGGCTCCTGCAACACCTCAGGCCCCACCTGCCCGCCCTGGCCTTGGTATTCTGCGCCGCCATCCTTGGTACCGTCTTTACCATTTTGAGTCCCAGGCTCATCGGCCAGGTGACCACCATTATTTTCACTGGCGTGGTGGAAAAAATGAAGCAGGTCCCCGGGGCCGGCATCGATTTTCCCCGCATTGGGAAAATCCTTCTTCTCCTGGTAGCCCTTTATCTGGCAAGTTCCCTTTTCCGCTACCTGGAGTTCTTTGTCATGGCCAGGGTTTCCCAGAGGATTGTCTCTGAGCTGCGTAACAGGGTCCGGGCAAAGCTCACCCGCCTCCCCCTCAAGTATTACGACTCCCGGCCCCACGGCGATATCCTTAGCCGGGTGACCAATGATATGGACCTCATCAGCAGCAGCTTGCAGCACAGCGTGATTCAAATAACAGAGGCCCTGGTCACCATTATCGGTATCCTGATCATGATGCTGACCATCAACGGCTGGCTGACCCTGATTACCCTGGTGACCCTGCCCCTTTCCTTTTTTGTCACGACCCTGATCGCCCGCCACTCCCAAAAACAGTTTGCCGCCCAGCAAAGGGAACTGGGTGCCCTCAACGGCCATGTAGAAGAGATGTACGGCGGCCATTTAATTGTCAAGGCCTTTAATTATGAAAAACAGTCCCTGAACCGTTTCAAAGCAATAAACCAGCGCCTCTATGAAGCAGGCTGGAAGGCCCAGTTTATGTCGGGCATCATCATGCCCCTCCTGGGTTTTATCAGCAATATCGGGTATGTCTTAATTGCCATAGTCGGCAGTATCTTCGTCACCCAGGGCAGGATTGCCCTCGGCGATGTCCAGGCCTTCTTTCAGTATTCCCGGCAGTTTTCCCACCCCATTGTCCAGACGGCCAATATTGCCAACATCCTCCAATCCACTATTGCAGCAGCGGAACGGGTCTTTGAACTGCTGGACGAAGGGGAAGAAGTTGCCGACACCAAAGGTGCCCTGGCTGACTTTGCCCCCCGGGGTGATGTGGCCTTTGAAGGGGTCTACTTCGGCTACAGCGATGACAATATCCTCATCAAGGACCTGAATCTCAATATCCGTGCCGGCCAGACGGTGGCCATCGTCGGTCCCACGGGAGCGGGAAAAACCACCCTGGTTAACCTGCTCCTGCGCTTCTATGATGTCAAGGGGGGACGCATTACCATAGACGGCGTCGATATCAGGGAAATCAAGCGGGATGCCCTGCGGAAGTGCTTTGGAATGGTGCTGCAGGATACCTGGCTCTTCAACGGCACCATCAAGGACAACATCGCCTACGGCCGGGAAAATGCCACCACCGGGGAGATTATCCGGGCCGCCGAAGCCGCCCAGGTGGATCATTTTATCCGTACCCTGCCCCAGGGTTATGACACGGTGATAAACCAGGACGCCTCCAATCTCTCCCAGGGACAGAAACAGCTGATAACCATTGCCCGGGCCATCCTAGCCGATCCCCCCATCCTGATCCTCGATGAAGCCACCAGCAACGTGGATACCAGGACAGAAATCCTCATCCAGAGGGCTACGGCCCGATTGATGCAGGGACGTACCAGCTTTGTCATAGCCCACCGCCTATCCACCATCCGGGCTGCCGACCTAATTGTGGTCATGAACAAGGGCGAGGTTGTGGAACAGGGCACCCATACCGAACTCCTGGCCCAAGGCGGACTCTATGCTGAAATCTACAAAAGCCAGTTCAGTACCACCCAGGCAGGATAAAAGAAGGGACGTCTCGCCGCCCACCTGGCGAAACATCCCTTCTTTTTTACTTCCTTATATCCTCCTGGCGGGCAAAGATCAGCTCCCCCAGGGGAACCCCAATGTCATCGGCCACCGGCTGGCATTTGGCCTTGAGGAGGAAGAAAACAGGCCGGGGGGATTCGGAAATGGCTTCGTAGTTCCCCATACCCTTGGAAATTACAAGATCGGCCTCGAAAAAGAGGCGGCGAAATTCCTCGGTACAGTCGTCCAAGAAGGTGCCCGCCGTACTGCAGCCGGCTGAAATCAGGGTGGCCACCTCCTCCAGCCCCGAATCCCTGGCATCCTTTAGGGTTGCATCATTGGCAATAGGGCTGTCTTTGACGGCGTAAATAACATTTTTGTCCCCCAACTCTTCAATCAAAATCCGGTCGAATACCGTCTCCCCGGCATTGTCGGCCAGGATCAGAACATCTTTGCTCCGGGCCAGCTGCTGCCGGAATTCCTCCAGGCAGCTGAGGGCAAAATCCTGATTCAAGATCTCTTCCACATCTTCCGCCTGGACATCTACATCGATGAAGATATCGAGAACATTCCCGGCTGCCGCCGTCTTCAGGGCGGCCAGAAGGCGGTCGGGGGCCTTGGCCACCCTTTCCTTGAGCCGCGGATACAGGGCCAGGGCCTCCTTGATATGGCGTTCCTTTACCTCCAGGTAGGGGTCCTCAACCGAGGTCTCCTCCACCACCAGCTGAGTCAGATCCCGGGAGATGGTGACAGTCATCTCGTCATTGTTAAATCCCCGGGCCAGTATTTCACAGGCCCCGATCAGGATACGCTTCTGGGCCCCTTCATCGGCCTTTGCCCGCCGGGCTGCGTCGACAGTCTGCCGCATCATACAGGAAACACAGTCCATGGTCACTCTCATCTCTTAAACACCCCTTTAAAACAGTATCTTTTGCCTGCGCATTCCTACATTGAGGAGGAGGCCAATTCCCAGCAGGGTCGAGAGGAGGGAGCTGCCCCCGTAGCTGAAAAGGGGAAGGGGTATGCCGGTAACGGGCATAATGCCTATGGTCATCCCCACATTGACCAAGATCTGGAAAACCAACATACTGACAACCCCCACCGCCAGAAGGGTCCCCAGCAAGTCCCGGGCATGGAGGGCGATATGAATGCCCCGGTAGATGAGGATAAAGTAGAGCAGCAGGAGGAGGCTTGCGCCCACAAAGCCCATTTCTTCACCGACCACAGAAAAAATAAAGTCGGTATGCTGCTCTGGGAGAAAATTGAGCTGGTTCTGGGGACCGGCAAAAAGACCCTGGCCTGTCAGGCGCCCCGACCCAATGGCAATCATAGACTGGATAACGTGGTAGCCGGAACCCGTTGGATCTATACTGGGGTCGAGAAAAACCAGGAGGCGGATCTTTTGGTAGTCCTTCAGGAAATTCCACAAAAAGGGAAGGGCCGCTACCCCGGCTAAAACCAGGGTTAGGAGATGCTGTATTTTGATCCCGGCAACAAACATCATGCCCATGAGGATGGCCAGCAAAACCAGGGCCGTACCCAGGTCCGGCTGGAGCATGATGAGGAGCATCGGGACGGCCACATGGAGCAAGAGGGGAAAGAGATCCGAGAGCTTCTCCATCTCCCCTGCTGTGTTGGCCAGATAATTGGCCAGGGTAATGATGAGGAATATTTTGGCAAACTCCGAAGGCTGCAGGCGAAAAAAGCCAAGGTCAATCCAGCGTCCTGCCCCTTTCACATCCTTGGCCAGGGCCAAAACAGCCAGCAGGAGACCGAGATTGGCGGCATAGATGTAGTTGGCATACTGGACCAGGGTGTGATAATCGAGGGCCAGGAACACCACCAGGGCAACTAAGCCGGCACAAATGACCAATCCCTGGCGTTTTACATAATAATAGGGGTCTGCACCCTCACCGATATTGGCCTGGGTAGCACTGGCAATTACCACCAGGCTCATGACCATAATTATTGCCACCGTCAAGATCAAAATGAAATCCAGGTTTTTGAGCATCCGGCGTTCAATCACGAAAGGCTGCCTCCCATCACCGGAAGTTGGATTACTTCCCCATCATTATATCCCATTCCCAGATGCTCGTCCATTCCCCTACCGGAAGGGGAAAAATACCAAACCCATCCCTTGGCTGGGATGGGAATGTAACGCTTCCTGTCGCTAATCTGTCAGTGCAATAATGCAGGCCGGACATAAGTCCGGGAAAGGTCCCCACCTTCTCTGGGTGGATTACTATCTGGAGGATATTTTCCCTCCCACCAATAGCAGCCGCATTACCCCTTCGGCGCAGTCTGCTACCAGTTTCCCGGCCCCTTCCATGGCCTCCGCCAGGGTCATGGGCCCGGGAGGAATGGCCACCACGGCATCGATGCCTGCCCCAAAGACCGCCTCGGCTCCCGGCTCGATGCTCCCGGCAATGGCAATGACGGGCAAATGGTACCTTTTTGCCAGTTTTGCCACCCCGATGGGTGTCTTTCCATACACAGTCTGCTCGTTAATGGCCCCTTCTCCCGTTATAACCAGGTCGGCACCCTTCTGGATCCTTTCTTCCAGCTTTACGGCAGCAAGGACCAGCTCAACCCCGGGAGCCAGCCTGCCGTTAAGGAAAGCCATCAAGCCGGCCCCCAGGCCGCCGGCGGCACCGGCGCCGGGAATGTCCTTCACATCCTTACCCAAATCCCGGAGGATAATGGCGGCAAACCGTTCCAGAATTTGATCCAGCTCCTCCACCATTTGGGGATCGGCCCCTTTCTGGGGGCCATAGACCCGGGCTGCCCCCCTGGGGCCGGTGAGGGGGTTGTCCACGTCACAGGCAACCAGGACCTCTACTTGAGCAAGGCGCCTGTCCAGGGAGGAGATATCGATCCGGTCCAGCCTGGCCAGACCTGCAGCCCCGTAGGGAATGTCCAGTCCCTCCTCATCCAAGAGCTTAACTCCCAAGGCCTGGGCCATTCCTGCTCCCCCATCATTGGTAGCACTGCCGCCAATGCCAATAATGATCCGCCGGCAGCCCTCATCCAGGGCCGCCAGGATCAGCTCTCCCGTCCCATAAGTAGTTGTCAACATGGGGTTGCGTTTTTCTAGCGGCACAAGGGGTAGGCCCGAAGCTGCGGCCATCTCGATGACGGCAGTTTCCCCATCTCCCAGGAGGCCATAGGAGGCCTTTACCCTTTCCCCCAGGGGGCCCGTCACCTCCTTTGTGACAAGCCTGCCCCCCGTGGCAGAAACCAGGGCGTCCACAGTGCCTTCACCGCCGTCGGCCAGGGGAACAGGGATGGTTTCTGCCTGGGGTAGGACTCTTTTCACACCCCTTTCTATGCTTGCGGCAACCTCCGCCGCCGTCAAACTGCCTTTAAAGGAATCAGGGGCGATTATTATCCTCATATATCCTGCTACTCCCTTCCCACTGAAAGCTCTGTAGGACAGACAAGAAGGGTTTAATCCTTCTACAAAACCGGCATGGCCGAGATATGGAAAAGGGTCTACCCCTTAACCCGTTGGACGGGCGACCCTCTTGACCTTCCTAACCGGTATACTGGCAACCAGAGCCACAGCGTCATCCATGTTATTTAAGGAGACCTCCATCCGTTCTTCATCGATCTCCATGTAATTGGCTATCACCTCGACGATTTCCTCTTTAATCAATTCCAGAAAGCGGGGAGAAACGGTGGCCCGATCATGGACCAGCACCAAACGCAATCTTTCCTTGGCAATCTCTTTGCTGGCAGCGTTTTCCTTGCCGAAAACCCTGCTTAAAACCTCCAGCATAATTCCTCCCTCCTCACATTAATAAATAGGCCCCGGAAACTCACGGCTGCCAGGGCAGCCCTACCCCTTCACTGGGCCCAGCCAAAAAATCTTTTCAGCCTCTGGAAAAGGCCGTTTTCTTCCTCCAGGGACATGAGGGGAATGTCTTCCCCCATGATTCTGCCGGCAATATTTCGGTAGGCTACACCCGCCTTGGAGTCGGGGTTTAACACCACCGGCTCCCCCTTATTGCTGGAGACAACGATCTGGTCATCCTCGGGAACCACGCCCAGGAGCTGGATGGCCAGGATATCGATCATATCATCTATATCCATCATGTCGCCCTTCCGTACCATGCTGGAACGGAGCCTGTTAATAATCAATTCGGGGCTGTTCTTTTCCGCCGCCTCCAGCAAACCAATGATCCGGTCTGCATCCCGCACGGCGGAAATCTCCGGAGTTGTCACAATCAGGGCCCGGTCGGCACCGGCTATGGCATTCTGAAAGCCCTGTTCAATTCCCGCCGGGGAATCAATCAAGACATAATCAAACTGCTCCTTCAAACGCTGGCACAGGTCTGCCATTTGTTCCGGTGATACGGCCGTTTTATCCTTGGTTTGGGCGGCAGGCAGCAGAAATAGGGTGTCGTTAAAGCGTTTGTCCTTGATCAAGGCCTGCTTTAACCGGCAGATGCCGCTGGTTACATCGACCAGGTCGTAGACGATGCGGTTTTCCAAACCCATAACCACATCCAGGTTGCGCAGTCCAATATCGGCGTCGATCAATACAACTTTATTTCCTAACAGGGCCAAAGCGGTTCCCAAGTTTGCGCAGGTCGTGGTCTTCCCTACCCCCCCTTTGCCGGAAGTTATTACAATTACTTGGCCCATCTCCATTCCTCCTTCTCTTCTTCAATCGGGTCCCCTGTACCGGAACGCAATCTTTCACCCAGGGTCAAATAGTGGTCTATTACAATGGTGCCGTCCCGCAAAAAAGCGACCTCTGGAACCGCTGGTAAGGATTGGTCATCGTCATCGGGGGGACGGGTAAAGACATCTGCTATCCGGAGCTGGGTGGGCTGAAGGCGCAGGGCGGCAATTATAGCCGTATCATCACCGGCACCTCCGGCATGGGCTATGCCCCGCAGGGCACCCAGCACGATGATATCGCCCCCAGCCACTACTTCTGCGCCGGGATTGACATCACCGATAACAACCACATGCCCGTGGTAGCTTACCGATTGCCCCGAGCGCAGGGTGCGCCGGACAAAGAGGGTATTACCTTCCCTCTCGGTATTCTGCTGGCCTTTCTGGCTGCTGGCCGCAGGAGGGGAAGCCTCCTTCGCCCTGTCCCCGTTTTCTTGCCCGGGTGTATTGTTTTTCTCCCGGTTTCCAGCCAGGAAACTTTTGGGCTCGATAACACCGTTCAATATTTTCACCCTCTGCTTATCCCTCTGAAAGCCAATCACCTGAAGACCCCTCCTGTTGCGGAGTACCCGGACCAATTTTTTCGCTTCCACGAGGGTAAGTTTTCTTTTCCCCAACTCTACAGTTACCCTGCCTCCCTGTAAAAAATCCCTGGCGGTGTCCAACCGTTCCTCAAGGCAACCTAAGATCCGGGAAAAATCACTTTCATCATCCAGGACAATGACTAAGCCATCCCGGGTTCCTTTAAATACTACAGCAGGCTTCACCATGAGTTCCCCTCTTCATTCCAATATTTCTGTAAGATTATTCCTGTGACTCAACTACTATTTCGTGACCGAGGGGCTAAATCCTGCCTTTAGCAAACAAAAAAAGGGCGGTAAAAACCCGCCCAATTTAGCGTTCCTGCGACATCCTTCCCCATACCCCGTCTTCCCCACCTCCGGGCGAGGGGCAAAGTAGGTTGAATTCTGTTGAAAATTTCAGCCCTGAACCCCGCCCATTTTGCCGACAGCCCATGCTCACGGTCAGGGACTATTCTCCTGCTTCGGTGGAGACAGGGTCTTCTCCCGGAGCCAGGAAGATGGCCGCAAAGATTTCCCGGGCAACCGGGGCTGCTGCGCCGCTCCCTCCTCCCCCCTGCTCGACGAGGACGGCCAGGGCGACCTGGGGGTCATCTGCCGGCGCAAAGCCAACAAACCAGCCGTGATCTTCACCCTGGGGATTCTCCGCCGTACCAGTCTTGCCGGCTACCGGGATGGGGAAATCGGCAAAGTGGCTGTAGGCGGTGCCGCCGGGCTCGGTGACAGCCCGCATCCCTTCCCGGACGGCGGCAAAGGTTTCTGGGGAAACATTGGCCCGTCCCATTATTTCCGGCTCAATAACCTCAAGGACTTCCCCGCTGGGAGATATGATCTTCTGGACCAGATAGGGCCGGTAGCGGATACCACCGTTGGCAATCATGGCCACATAATTGGCCATTTGCAGGGGGGTATAGGTGGAAAAGCCCTGGCCGATGGCGGCACTTAAGGTTTCCCCCGGCTGCCAGGGTTCGCCAAAGTGTTCCAGCCGCCACTGGGAGGTGGCCAGAAAACCGCCCTTTTCTCCGGGATGGAGTTCAATGCCCGTAGGCTTGCCCAGGCCAAACATGGCGGCATATTCAGTAAGGGTATCAATTCCCGTCCGGTAGCCCAGGTCGTAGAAATAAACGTTGCAGGATTGGGCAATGGCCCGTTTTAAACTCACCGGTCCATGCCCACCCCTGTTCCAGTTCCAGCAGCGTTTGGGCTCTACCCGCCAGTAGAAACCTGTGCACCGGATGGTGTCTTCGGGCTTGATGACACCCTTTTCCAGGCCGGCAATGGCAGTGATCATCTTGAAGGTAGAACCGGAAGGGTATTCACCCCGGAGGACACGGTTGAGCTGGGGCTTTAAAACCGGATCATTCAATTCCTGCCATTCTTCCTCCGAGATGTTTTCCTTCACAAAAATATTGGGGTCAAAACCCGGTTCGCTGACCATGGCCAGGACCGCCCCACTGTTGACATCCAGCACTACCGCCGCCCCGGCTTTAGCGTTTGGCATGGGGTTATGGGCCCTGGTGCGCAATTCTTCCATGGATTTTCGCAGGGCCTGGGTTGCCGCCAGTTGGATCCTGCTGTCAATGGTCAGCTGCAGGCTGTTTCCCTGGACAGGGGCCTTCTTCCCCTGGTCCCTGATGGGGTGGCCCACTGCGTCTACTTCCACCCGCCGGTTGCCCTTCTCTCCCCTGAGGGTCTGATCGAAGACCCGTTCTAAACCGGTCTTGCCCACCAGGTCTCCCATCCGGTACCCCAGATCCCGCCAGGCATCCAGCTCTTCCCTGCTGATCTCCCGGACATAGCCAAAGATATGGGATCCTATATCACCCAGCACATATTCCCGTACCGGTTGCTCTTCGATCACCACCCCGGGCAACTCCATCAGGTGCTCTTCGATTACTGTCAGGACTTCAATGTCCACATCGGTAGCCACCCGAATCGGTTCATAAAGGCGAAACTCCTGCCGGGCCTTTTTTTTGGCTATTGTGTCATAGTAGGATTGGACAACATCGTAACCCAAGAGTTCTCCCAGGCGTTCTAAAACTGCCTGGGGATCCTCCTGCTCCTCCAGGTCCATGGGCACAACACTGATGGTGGGAGCCAGGCGGTTGGCCACCAGGACCCTGCCATTGCGATCGAGGAATTCACCCCGGGGCGCTTCCAGGGGCAGGAGCCGGATCCGGTTCCCAGCCGCCAGCTTTTCATACTCCTCACCCTGGACCAATTGGAGGTAACCCAGCCGGACCACCAGTAGGGCAAAGATAAGAAAAATGCCGATGGTAAAGAACTGAAGGCGTTTTTCGAGCTTTTGTCCCGTTTTTTTCTCCCGCATCATATCCCTTTCCTTTCCCCGGGATACCGGGACCGACTCCGGTACCATCCCAACAGCCGAACGTAAACAAAGGGAGCCAGGAGGGCGTTATACAGGGATAGGGGTAGAATAATGCCGCGCAGGGCCGAGAAAAAATTGATCTCCATCTGCCTGTAAAAGACAGCCAGGGCAAGAAACAGCAGCTCATGGACAATGCTGGCCATAAAGAGGACCACAGCCGGCAACAACAAGTTTTCCTTAAAGACCTTTTCCTCTACAAGGCCAAAGAAAAAACCCACCACCATTTTGGTCAGGGCGTGGAAACCAAGATAACTACTGCTTATCATATCTAAACCCAAGCCGGCCAAAAAACCCCACACAGCCCCTTCCCAGGAGCCCCGGATCAGGGCGATGGAGACTACCATGATCAGGATCAGGTCTGGTATCAGGCCGTAGGGGGCAAAGGAAGCCAGGAAGGTCGATTGGAGAACGAGGCAGGAAAGAACCAGCAAAAACAAGATCAGGTAATCAACTCTCTTCATTCTTCCGGTTCCTCCCCTGCCTCTCCCCCTGCAGCTCCCTCATCCTGGCTGGATAGAATAACCAGCACTTCCTCCAGGTGTTCAAAATCAGCAGCAGCTTCAATAACCGCATACTGGGCCAGGCCATATTCTTCCGTTTTCACCTCGGCCACGGTGCCGATGAGCAGGCCCTTGGGAAAAATACCTCCCAATCCTGAGGTAACCACATTATCTCCGATCTGTACCTCGGCATCCCGGGGCAGGTAAATCATGCGCAGGGTCTCTTCTTCTCCGGCAAAACCCCTGACAATACCCGTTTCCCGGGTCCTCTGCAGCATACCTCCCACAGCACTGCGCTGATCCAGAAGGAGGAGAACCTCGGCCTGTCTGCTGGTGACAGAACTAACCCGCCCCACCAGACCCCCGTGGGTAATTACCGGCATGTTTACCTGGACACCGTCCCGGGTGCCCTTATTGATGGTAACAGTATTATACCAATTGCCCGGTTCCCTGGCAATTATCCTGGCTGCCAGGGTGTCGTACTGGGGTATGGTTTCCTTAAAGTTTATGAGCTTGAGCAGGCGGGTGTTCTCAGCCCTCACCTCCAGTAAGAGGCTGTAGACGAATTCCCTCCGCTCCAGCTCTTCCCTGAGACGCTGATTTTCCTCCCGGAGTTCCTGCAATTCCACAATTCCCGCCAGCATCCCCTTAAAGCGATCGGAAACACCCTGCACAAAACCCTGCACCGGCGCCAGGGCGCTTCGCAAGGCCGTTTCCGGAAGGAAGAGCCTATCCTTCTCCCTATTGAACAAACTTATGGCCGTGATCAACAGGATCACAGCCAGGGCAAGTTGGAAAAACTTGCGATATCTTTGCCACCACCAGCCCAAGGGCACCACCCTCTCCCAAATCCCCAAGCAAAACCTCAGACTAGCTTTTTCCGTGACGAAATGAGGGCCCGCTTCAAGCTGTCAATTTCCTCCAGGGCCTTCCCCGTCCCCATTACCACACAGGTCAGAGGTTCTTCAGCCAAGTAAACGGGCATCCCCGTCTCCTTTGCTAATAGAAGATCAAAATTCTTTAGCAAGGAACCCCCGCCGGCCATGACAATGCCCCGGTCCATAATATCGGCGGCCAATTCGGGCGGCGTCCTTTCCAGGGTAACTTTAACTGCCTCCACAATGTTGGCCACAGGTTCGGCCAGGGCTTCCCTTACCTCCTGGCCCGTTATAGACAAGGTTTTGGGCAGGCCGGTGACCAGATCCCGGCCCCGGACCTCATAGGTTTCCTCATCTTCCTCCTGACTGGGATTGTAGGCCGAACCCAAATTGATTTTTATTTCTTCCGCCGTCCTTTCCCCAATCATAAGATTGTAAGCCCGTTTGATATGGTTTACAATGGCTTCATCCATCTCGTCGCCGCCGATCCGGATGGAGCGGCTGGTTACAATACCGCCGAGGGAGATTACCGCCACCTCCGTCGTCCCACCACCGATATCAACGATCATATTGCCCGTCGGTTCATATACGGGTAGCCCCGCGCCAATGGCAGCGGCCATGGGTTCTTCCAACAGGTGGGCCTCCCGGCCCCCGGCCTGCAAGATGGCGTCAAGGACCGCCCTCTTTTCCACCTCTGTAACCCCCGAAGGAATGCTGACGATGACCCGGGGTTTGATCAAACTGCGCCGGCCTGCCTTGCTTATGAAGTAGCGGAGCATGGCCTGGGTGACATCAAAGTCAGCAATAACCCCGTCCTTCATAGGTCGGATGGCCACAATATTTCCCGGCGTCCGGCCTATCATCCGCTTTGCTTCCTCACCGACAGCCATGATAGTCCCCGTATCCCGTTGTATAGCCACCACCGAGGGTTCTTGCAGCACCACACCCCTACCCTTGACGGTAACCAGGGTATTGGCGGTGCCAAGGTCAATTCCCATATCCCGGGAAAACTGGTTTATGATAAAACCGAAAACCATATCCCATCCCCCTTTTCCTGTTCCGGGTCAAATGCCATTATTAGTCCAAAAGAAGTTTGCCAGCAGGCAAACTGGGCTGCCCCTAATCCTCCGGTTCCAGTGTTTCTAATAATACTCCTTAAACTATTATGCCCTCTTCCTTCATACTAACATAAACACCATCGCCAATTATTATGTGATCCAGGACGTCAATGCCCAAAAGGGCGCCACACTCACACAGGCGGTGGGTCAGTTGGATATCTTCCTGGCTCGGTGTCGGATCTCCACTGGGATGATTGTGGAGCAAGATAATTGCCGCCGCACTCCGCCTGATGCAGGTGCGAAAGAGTTCCCGGGGATGAACCAGGGAAGAGTTGAGGCTGCCGACAAAGCCAGTTTCGATGGCAATGAGATGGTTCTTGGTAGAAAGGAGCAGGACGCGAAAATGCTCCCGGTCCAGATAGCGCATTTCTTCCATGACCAGGGCCGCTGCCTCTTGCGGCGTCTTGATCACCGGCCGCGCGTCCTGGCTTTCGGCAACCAGACGCCGGCCCAGTTCCAGGGCCGCCTTGATGCGGGTGGCCTTGGCCAGCCCTATGCCATGGATCTTGCTGAGTTCTTCCACACTGGCGTCCTGGAGGGCGCGCAGTCCACTGCCATGCAAACCTGGGCAGTTCCCGGCTAAAAGGCGCTGGGCCAGCTGCAGGGCGGTTTCGGTCCGGGAACCGGTACCAAGAAGCAGGGCTATCAATTCGCTGGTTGACAGAGCCTGAGCCCCCAGCTTAACGAGACGCTCCCGGGGGCGGCTTTCCAGGGGTAAATCTTTAATGGTCAAATGATACTCGGGCACCATTTCCTTTCCCATTGCCAACCTCCCAAGGATCCAGACCAAATTGTTTCAGCATGCCCGCTACCTTGACCAGGGGCAAGCCGACCACATTGAAATAACAGCCAGCAATGCGCTCCACCAGCATGGCACCTTTTCCCTGGATGCCGTAAGCTCCTGCCTTGTCCAGGGGCTCCCCGGTGGCCACGTACTGCCAGATTTCCCGGGGTGTAAGATCCCGCATCCAGACCCTGGTAAGCTCATGCTCCAGGAGGCAGGCACCGGAAGCGGCATCTACTAGGGCCACACCAGTTATCACCTGATGCTCCCTGCCCTGGAGCCTTGTTAACATGTTGAAGGCCTCCTGGGGTCCCGCCGGCTTGCCCAGGGCTTCTCCATTCAAGACGACGAGGGTATCGGCTCCCAGGACCAGTCCTTCCTTTACCCGGCTGGCAACAGCCTCCGCCTTTCGGCGGGCTACCTCCCTTACCCCTGCAGCCAGATCACAACCGGCAGGAAGATCCTCGGCAACCTCAGCCGTGATTACGCGAAAGCTGAGGCCAATCTGTTCCAAAAGCTGGCGCCGGCGCGGTGAATTGGAAGCCAGTATCAATGGGATCACTATAACACTCCTCCGTGGGTTGTCTTTCAAAAGTAATAAAGAAGCCTGTTCTCAATATCCCAACAACGGTCCCGGCTCTGCTAAAGCTGGCGGTACAACAGGTAACCCAGGAAAAGACCGACAACTCCGGCCAAATTGAGGCGAAAAACAAAACCCAGGGTAAAATTTAAAATCCCCAGATCAACGGTTATCGGACTGAAGCCAAAGGACTTATCTACAACCAAAAATGGCAGATAATCGGCCAGAATGTCCCCCAGTATTCCGCCAATGGCAGCACCGGTCAGGAGTAGAATCAGCAGTAAAATCGTGCTCCGGGTCCTCCTCATAACTCCCTGTACCTCCCCCTGTATTATAAAAGATATCCCCTCTTACATTCCACACGAAAAAGGCAAATCCTGTTTAGAAAAAAATTTTGCCCCCACCACCCCTCTGGTAAAATCAGGAAAGGGCAGATTAAGGGCAAAGCCATTCCCTCAGTGCGCAGACCTATTATATGAGGCTCCTTGGGTCACGGAATTAAAACCCGCGTTGGAATAGCGGAGCAGGTAACTTACTACCAACCCATTAAAATACCCCGTGGGCAGGGCAAAGAGCAAGAGGTAGGGCAGATACATGAAAATCCCGGCCTGTTGGATCAGCTGTGCCGCCACCAAAAGCTGGGAAACATTGTGGACAACGGCACCAGAGATGCTTATTCCCACCAGGCTTAGCCGGCCCCTGCTTAAGTGGTACAATAAACCCATGATAAGGCCACTGCCCAGGGCACCAGCAAAGCTGAGGTAAAAGGTGGTTGTCAAAAAGGTCCCGGCGATAAGGGACGCCAGCAGGGAGCGCAGCAAAACAACTCCCAGGGCTTCCCGGTAACCCAGCAGGACCAGAGTCAGCAGGGTGACAATATTGGCTAAGCCCAACTTGGCCCCCGGGACTGGCAAAACATTAACCGGCAGCATGGCTTCAAAAACATGCAGGGCAATGCCCACGGCCACCAGAAGGGAAAGCTGCACCATTTTTTTTGTTTTCGACATCTGCTTCTTCATCCTCTCATCTGGTTATGCCGTCCCTCTCGGGTTCCAGCTTTCCTTCGACTCTGACCATTACCATATTGGGCAGACACACAATTATTTCCCCTGGGCGGCTGATCCAGCCCATGTAGACACAGAGATGATCGGGACAGGGTGAGTGCACCAGCCTGACCCTATCTTCCCCCATCTCCAATACACTATCCCCCAGGTAGCCCCTGATGGGGATCTCCTTACCCGGCTCCAACTCATCAATGGGGATCTCCTGGATCACCTCTCCCATGGCCTCGATCACGATCCGATCCTGCTCTTCTACAGTATTCCTACCAATGAACGAATAGAAAATAATGCCCGATATGGCAGCAAGGATTACTACTATTGCCAGTATTTTGTCATAGCGTGTCAGCACCTGCTCAAGACCCCCTCACCTTCTCCTTCTTTATACCCCAGAACTGGTGGGATAGACAACGAGAAAGATAAAAAATCCTTTCCCTTCCCTCCAAAATAACGAAAACAAACCCGGCAGAGTGGGGCCGGATATTACTATGCTCGTTAATAGTTTAACATTTTTCTCGTCCCTTCCGCAAGGGGTAAAAAAACAGCCGGGGGCCCCGGCAACAAGTAAGTTTACCCTGGCCGGGCCTCCTGCTCCCCACGGGGAGCAGATGGCCCAAGCCAATGGGTGGTAATTCTAAGCCCGGTCAGTCCCTCTCATCCATGATAATCTTGCGAGGACATTTCTCCACACAGAGGCCGCAGAGGGTACACTTTTCATAATCGATGACAGCCACGTTATTTTCTACATGTATGGCATCGGCCGGGCAAACCTTTTCACAGATCCGGCAGGCAATACAGCCCACACTGCAGACCTTGTTTACCTTGCGGGCAGGATCGTTGGAACTGCAGGCCACATAGATCCGGGCCGTCTCCGGGATCAGGGTCAAAACACCTTTGGGACAGGCCTCGATACACTTGCCGCAGGCCGTGCACTTCTCGGGATCAATTTCCGGCAGCCTGTTTTCATTCATGGTAATGGCCCCAAAGGGACAAATCCGGGCACAGTTGCCAAAGCCCAGGCAGGCATAGGTACAGGCCCGACCCGCCGAAGCGTACATATTGGCTGCCCGGCAGTCGGGCAGGCCATCGTATTCGGCCAGCTGGCGGCATTCTTCCTTGCCTCCCCGGCAGATCAGCTTGGCCTTTGGAGGAGCAAGTTCAGCCGCCGCTTCCATATCTACACCCATAATCTCGGCTACCTTTTGGGCCACAGCTGCTCCCCCCACCGGGCAGGCATCGTGAGCTGCCTCCCCCTTGGCAATGGCTTCTGCCAGGGCGTTACAGCCTGGAAAACCGCAGGCACCGCAATTGGCTCCTGGTAAAACTTCACCTATAGCCTCAGCCCTGGTATCGGTTTCAACGGCAAAGATCTTGGCCGCATAGCCCAGGAGCCCACCTAGAACGAGACCAAAGACACCCATACTTAAAATCGCTTGTAACACCGCCTATACCTCCTACGACAAGAATGCAGAAAAGAGCCCCTGGAAACCGAAGAAGGCCACAGACATGAGACCGGCGGAAATCAAGGCAATGGGAAAACCCTCCAGGCTTTCGGGAATATCGGCCAGTTCCAGCCGTTCCCTAATCCCGGCAAAGAGGATGATGGCAAGGGTAAACCCAAGCCCTGCCGAAAAGCCGCTGACGATACTCTGGCCAAAGTTATAGAATTCCTGCACGTTGATCACAGCCACGCCCAAAATAGCACAGTTTGTGGTGATAAGGGGCAAATAGACGCCCAGGGCCTGGTATAGGGTGGGGCTGGTTTTCAAAATGACCATCTCCACAAACTGAACCAGGGCAGCAATGACCAGAATAAAGATTACCGTTTGGAGGTACTCCAGACCCATTGTTGCAAGGACAAAACGTTCCGTTGCCCAGGTTACCGCCGAGGCTACGGTCATGACGAAGGTTACCGCTATGCCCATTCCCGTGGCCGTCTCTATCTGTTTGGACACACCGAGAAAGGGGCAAATTCCCAAAAACCGTGACACGATAAAGTTGTTGATCAGTATATTGGTGAGGATAATTGCCACATACTCCATAGGCCCATCCCTCCTTTATTTCCCGTTAGATCAGGATAACTGTTTCGCCCGCTTCCCGGCCCAGTTAAAGAAGCCCAGCAGAAAGCCCAGGGTTAGGAAGGCCCCGGGGGGCAAAATCATAATTATGGCCGGTTCAAAGGCAGCAGGCAGTACCTGGATGCCAAAGACTGTGCCTGCACCAAGGAGTTCCCGGATGCATCCGAGCAGGGTCAGGGCGACGGTGAAACCAACCCCCATGCCCAGGCCGTCAACAATGGAAGGTAGAACAGGATTTTTCGAGGCAAAGGCCTCGGCCCGGGCCAGGATAATACAGTTGACAACGATAAGGGGGATAAAGATACCCAGTTTGGCGTGCATCTCGGGCTGATAAGCCTTGAGGAGCAGGTCAACAATTGTTACAAAGGAGGCGATAACCACTACATAGCAGGGGATCCGGATTTTGTCGGGGATAAAATCTCTGATCAATGATACCACCAAATTGGACATGGTCAGGACAAAGATCACCGCCAAGCCCATCCAGACCCCGTTGGCCGCCGCCGTTGTCACTGCCAGGGTGGGGCACATGCCCAGAACCAATTTAAAGGTTGGGTTTTCATCGAGAACTCCGTTCTTGAAAACTTGCCACATACGCATGAATCTCACCTCCGAGCCAGTTGTTTTCGTGCTGTACCGTAAACCCGCGGGACCGTGTACCGGTCAATGAGGGGGGTAGCCACATTCATCAACAAGATTGCGTAGGATACTCCTTCCGGATACCCTCCCCAGAGGCGGATCATAACAGTAATGGCACCTGCACCGATACCCATCAGCAACCGACCCGTTTTTGTTACCGGTGAAGTGACATAGTCGGTGGCCATGAAGAAGGCACCCAGCATCAAGCCACCGGCCAGCAGGTGATAGAGGGGATCCCCGGTGAAAAGACCGGCATTTCCGCCGAAGATCCAGCTGAGGACGAAGACAGTCCCCAAAAAACCGACGGGGGTTCGCCAATCGATTACACCCTTCACCAACAGGTAAATCCCACCGACCAGGAGGGCCAGGGCCGAAGTTTCACCAATGACCCCGCCCACATTGCCAAGGAACAAGTCCAGATAAGAGGGCAGTTCACCCTGGGCCGCCCCCGAAAGGATGGACAGGGGGGTCGCATGGGTTGCGCCGTCGACAAAGGGAACGGCATAGGAAGTCATATGAACCGGCCAGGCTGCCAGGAGCACAGCCCGGGCTGCCAGGGCGGGATTGATAAAGTTACTGCCCAGACCGCCGAAGGCTTCCTTCACCACTGCAATGGCAAATACCGAACCGACCACGGGCAGCCACAAGGGCACATGGACAGGCATGTTCATGCCCAACAGGAGCCCTGTAACTACTGCGCTGCCGTCGGCAATATAAATATCTTTACCAGTTGCCTTCTGAATAATTGCCTCGGTCGCCACCGCCGCGGCGATAGAAAAGACGATGATGGCCAGGGCCCGAAAACCGAAATAATAGACACTCAGCACTACTGCTGGCAGGAGGGCCAGGTTGACATGCCACATCATTTTTTCTACATCTTCACCGGAGCGAAGGTGGGGCGAGGAGGATACAACAAGATTATCCAGCTTCACCATTCTATCCGAACCTCCAATCTATTATTGCCTTTTCCTGCGCCGGGCTAGGACATCTGCCTTCCCCATGCGAATAGTCTGCACCAAAGGACGCCGGCTCGGACAGGTATAGCTGCAGCAGCCGCATTCGATACAATCAAGAATATGATACTCTTCCGCCCGGTGTAACATACCCTTCAGGGAGTAATCCATTAAAAAGAGGGGAAGGAGTTGTACTGGACAGACATCGACACATTTTGCACACCGGACACACGGCCTTGCATCGCCTGCGGGGACATCCTTCTTATCGAAGAGGAGAATCCCCGACGTTCCCTTTACCACCGGCACTTCGGCAGTAATCTGGGCTACTCCCATCATAGGCCCGCCAGCAATCAGCTTCTTAGGTTCACCGACAACCCCACAGTGTTCTAAAATATAACCAAAGGGGGTGCCGATCTTGACCAGGAAGTTCCCAGGATTCTCAACGGAAGACCCGCTTACCGTCACAACCCTCTCTACCAGGGGCATGCCCGTCTTCAAATACTGGGCAAAGGCAGCAGCGGTCCCCACATTCTGCACCAGACATCCCACATCGACAGGCAGGCCTCCCGAGGGAACTTCCCGTCCGGTCAGGGCTTTGATCAATTGTTTCTCTGCCCCCTGGGGGTACTTCACCTCCAGGGATTTGACCTCAATCCCCTCTTCTGCTGCCAATTTTTCCCGAAGTAGTTCAATGGCATCGGGCTTATTGGCTTCCACGCCAATAATGGCTTTATCGACTCCGGTCACCTTCATGAAGGCCTTTGTGCCATAAATGACATCCTCGGTCCACTCTAACATAATCCGGTGGTCACAGGTCAGGTATCCTTCACATTCGGAGCCGTTTATGATCACCAGATCAAATTTCTTACCCTCAGGGGGCGTAACCTTGACATGGGTAGGGAACATGGCTCCACCCATGCCGACCAGCCCTCCTTCCCGCAGGGCCTGACGCAGATCGTCGGGGCTCATCTCTTCCAGGGCTGGATAGGGCTGCAATCCCTCCCAGGGCGTATCTTGACCATCGGATTCAATTACAACCGCCAGCACCTCCTTACCGATGCAGGAGGGACGGTTTTCAATGGCAACCACCTTGCCGGAAACACTGGCATGGACCGGTGCCGAGACAAAGGCTTCTGTATCAGCGATCTTCTGGCCCACCTTGACCAGATCTCCTACAGCTACCAGTGGTTCGGGGGGAGCGCCGATATTTTGGTGCAAGGGTATAATCACCTGGGCCGGAGCAGCAAGTGGAGTAATAGGCCGGTCACTGGTGATTTCCTTACGGTAGTTCGGGTGTACTCCCCCTTGAAATGTAAGTCTACCCACTCTATTCACCCCTTTGATGATGGATTCACTACAAACAATCGTATATTCGGGATTTCTTCAGCAAAATCCTCTTTTTAAACAACGCTGCGTTGGCAGGACGAATACCACTAGTTTTGCCCTGAGCCCCTATAATCACCTTTCTCTAGTATACCTATAAAAAGGGAATGGTACCAGGCCTGGCAACATTCCTTTTACAATAAAGTCTCCTATTGCTATGGGTTTTTATAGCCCATACCCTAACCGCCAAGCACCACTGTATACATTAAATCTTTTTCCCCGGGCAAAGCCCACCAAGGTCAGCTGCAGGCGTCTGGCCATCTGCACTGCCAGCTCCGTTGGGGCCGATGGCGAGACCAGTAGAGGAACCCCCAGCTTTGCCGCCTTCAGCACTATCTCTGAGGATACCCGTCCACTGGTGAGAAGGAGCTTATCTCCTCTCTCCAGGCCGTCCAGGAGGCAGCGCCCGGCAATTTTATCCACCGCATTGTGTCGCCCGATATCCTCACGAAAGAGTATTATTTCCTCCTTATCCGCCAGAGCGGCCCCATGTACCCCACCGGTCTGGCGAAAGAGGAGGGAGCTGTCCTGAAGTTGCCGGACCAGGCCTGTGACCCGTTCCGGGGACACAGAAAAGGAAGAAGAGATGGCCCTGACCTCCAGGGCATCCAGGGACTGGTAAAAAACCGAGCCCCTGCCACAGCCGCTGGTCAGCATCCGCCGGCCGTACAATTTCAATCCCCGGTCAATGTCGGTTCGAAGGGAAACCTGGACCAAGTTCTTCTCCGGATCCACGACCAGCCTTTCCATCTGATGGGTACCCGCCAGAAAACCCTCGGCGTACAGATACCCAAGGGCCAGTTCGTCGAGTTCCCTGGGAGTGGCCAGCATGGTAACCAGCTCCTGGCCATTGACATAGATGGTCACGGGTACCTCCCTGATGATTTGGTCTTCCTGGGCCACCCACTCCCCGTCCCTGTATCTTAGGATATCAAGAGTATCGACAGGATTCACTGCCACCAGCTTCCTTCTCTATTATTTTCAGGGCTCTGGCCAGATCTGCCGGCGTATTGACATTAAAAAAACTTAAACCTTCGGGATCTAGGGCTTTGATCTCTGCCTCATTCACATAATACACCTTCAAAGGTGCCGCCAGCAAGCTGCTCATTTTATAGTTCCCTTCCCGGAGGAGCTGCTGGATCAGGGGCAGGGTCTGGCGGCTGTAGAAGGCGTGGAGGGGTTCTATATAGGAACCAAGGCGGGGAACCACCACATCGTAATCCCTGGTGTAGTCCTGCATCTTCCTGATCAAGCTCTGGCATAAAAAGGGCATGTCACACCCGGTGACAAAGCTGACCGGATCCCCCGCCGCCAGAAGCCCGGCCTCAATCCCCCCCAGGGGGCCCCGGTGGGGATGAAGGTCGGTGACAACCCGCCCGGGAAAAGAGGAATACAGTTCGGGGGTGTTGGTCACCAAGATTATTTCCGGGAACAAGGGTGCCAATCTTTCCCTGACCCACTCAAGGAGGGGCTTTCCGGCTAATTCCCTGAAGGCTTTATTGCTTCCTCCGAAGCGTTTTCCCTTTCCCCCGGCCAGGATGATACCGGCCATTACCACCACCCCTTTTCCCCCGGGTTAGAGCTTCCCAGGGCAGCCAGGGAAAAATCCCCGGGCCCCTGCCCCTTCCCCTGCCCTGACCCGTTGTCCTATAGGCTAATAATAAATAAGAGTTGTAAATAATGCAAGATTAAAGCAGGGGGAAGGCCGCCCCCTGCTTTTTTTACAAGTCCAACCTACCCTTCTATTCTTTCTATCCTTACTGCACTCACTTTAAACTCCGGAATTCCAGATATCGGGTCATAGACGGCATTGGTCAAGATATTGGCCGCTGCTTCCCGGTAGTGGAAGTTCATGAATACCACCCCGGGGGCGACCCGGTCGGTAATCTCCACTTGCGGGGTAATGCTGCCCCGCCGGGAAACCACCCGTACCACTTCTCCGTCCTCTATGCCCAATTCACAGGCGTCGGCCGGATTGATTTCCAAAAGGCCAGTGGGCGCGATGGCATTGAGCCCCTCCACCCGCCTGCTCATAGTCCCGGTGTGATAGTGATAGAGAATCCGTCCGGTAGTTAGATACAAGGGATATTCGTCATCGGGAAGCTCGGCTGAAGGCTTGTAGCTAACCGGGTTGAAGAGGCCGAGGCCCCGGGCAAATTTCTCCTTGTGCAAGTACTTAGTACCCGGATGTTCCTTATCGGGGCAAGGCCACTGGATCCCGCCCTTTTCCAGGCGCCCATAGGTGATACCGGCATAGCTGGGAGTAAGGGCAGCAATTTCTTCCATGATGGCTTCAGGTCCCTCGTAGTTCATTTCATAGCCCATCCTCGCCGCCAGGGCAGCTATAATCTCCCAGTCGGCCTTTGCCTGGCCCCTGGGGCTCACCGCCCGGCGCACCCGGGAAACCCGGCGCTCGGTATTGGTAAAGGTGCCTTCCTTCTCAGCAAAGGAAACTGCCGGGAGAACCACATCGGCCAGGCGGGCCGTTTCCGTCAGGAAGATATCCTGCACCACCAGGAAGTCCAGGTTCTTGAGGGAGGTTTCCACATGGTTGATATCGGGATCACTGAGCATGGGGTTTTCCCCCATTATATACAGGGCCCGGATCTTTCCTTCCCCGGCACCATCGATGATCTGGCCAATGGTTAGACCAACTTCAGCCGGCAATTCCGCCACTCCCCAAGCCCGGGCAAATTTCTCCCGGACGGCAGGATCCGTCACCTTCTGGTAGCCGGTGAAAACATTGGGCAGGGCTCCCATGTCACAGGCACCCTGAACGTTATTCTGACCCCGGAGGGGATTGACTCCCGTCCCTTCCTTGCCCAGGTTGCCGGTGGCCAGGGCCAGGTTGGCAATGGCCAGGACTCCTTCGGTACCCGTTGTATGCTGGGTTACCCCCATGGTATAGAGGATGGACCCCCGCTCTGCCTGGCCATAAAGGCGGGCCGCTGCTACCAGATCAGCTGCGGGTACGCCGCTGATTTTCTCCACCACTTCCGGTGTATAGGAAGCAACGGCTTCCTTGACGGCGGCAAAGTTTTCTGTCCGCTGGGCAATAAATTCATCGTCAGCAAGGCCTTCGGCAATAATCACGTTGAGCAGGCCGTTGAAGACTGCCACGTTGGTCCCCGGGTAAGGCCGCAGCCAGATATGGGCCCAGGAGGCCATTTCCGTCTTCCGGGGATCTATTACGATCAGCTTGGCCCCATGCCGGGTTATGGCCTTGTGAACCCGGGTGGCAATTACGGGATGGGCTTCGGTGGTATTGGTTCCCGCCGCCAGGATTACATTGGCTTGTTCAATCTCTTCAATGCTGTTAGTCATTGCACCGCTTCCAAAGGCAGTAGCCAGACCGGCTACAGTGGGAGCGTGTCACAATCGGGCGCAGTGATCGACATTGTTGGTGCCGATAACTGCGCGGAAGAATTTTTGGAAGAGGTAGTTCTCCTCATTGGTAACCCGGGCAGAGGAAAGGCCGGCAAGGGCATCGGGTCCATATTGGGCCTTTACCTCACCCAGTTTTTGGGCTACCAGATCCAGGGCTTCCTCCCAGGAGGCCTCTCGAAACTCCCCGTTCTCCTTAATCAAGGGAGTAGTCAGGCGGTCAGGGCTGTCAACAAACTCGTAGCCAAACCGGCCTTTAACACAGAGGTAACCCTGGTTGTGGCTGTCGGGCACATTAGTAACACCAACGATATGATCATCCTTTACATTAAAGGCAAGCTGACAGCCAACTCCGCAGTAGCCGCAGGTGGTAACCACCTTTTCGACCTCATAATCCCGCCCTTTCCCCTTGCTGGGTTTAGCAGTCAGGGCTCCGACGGGACACATATAGATGCACTGGCCGCAGGAAACACAGGGGGATTCGGCCAGGCCATTGTCCATAAAGGTTGTCACTTTAGTGTCGAAACCACGTTCCGTGTAGTCAATGGCTCCTACGCCCTGGACCTCGTGACAAACCCGGACGCACTTGCCGCAGAGGATGCATTTTTCCATGTCCCGCTCGATAAAGGGGTTACCCTCATCGACGGTATAACGGCGCCGCTCACCGGTAAAAGTAGCTTCTTTCACCCCATACTCATAGCAGTACTGCTGGAGCTTGCAATTGCCGTTGGCTTCACAGGTCAAGCAGTCCAGGGGGTGGTTGGCCACCATCAGCTCGAGGACAACCTTCCTTGCCTCCCTGACCCTGGGGCTGTTGGTATGGACCACCATACCCTCCATAGCCGGTTGGGCACAGGCGGCCGGAAGATTTTTCTTATTCCCTTCCACCTCGACTACACACATCCGGCAGGCACCGGCAATGCTCAGGTCCACATGGTGGCAGAGGGTGGGGATTTCAATTCCCACCTGCCGGGCCGCCTCCAGCACCGTTGTGCCCTGGGGTACCTCCACGGGGCGACCGTCGATGGTCAAACTGACCATTTTCAATTAACCTTCCTCCTAACATAAAAGCCAGAAATTTATTTACCAAAGGCCCCTATTTCAAGATAATGGCATTAAAACGACAGGTGTCCTTACAGGCGCCACACTTGATGCACTTGTCGGGATTAATGGTATGGGCCTTTTTCACCTCTCCGCTGATAGCCCCGGCAGGACACACCCGGGCACAGGCAGTGCAGCCCCGGCAGAGATCTGGATCAATGTAGTAGGTCAAGAGGGCCTGGCAAACCCCGGCCGGGCATTTCTTGTCTACAATGTGGGCCTCATACTCGTCCCGGAAGTAGCGGAGAGTTGTCAGGACCGGGTTGGGAGCTGTCTGGCCGAGGCCACAGAGGGCTGTATCCTTAATGGTCTGGGCCAGGATCTCCAGTTTTTCCAGATCTTCCAGGGTGCCCTTCCCATCACAAAAGTTTTGCAGCATTTCCCGCATCCGCTGGGTGCCCTCACGACAGGGGGTACACTTTCCACAGGATTCGGCCCTGGTGAAGTCTAAGAAGAATTTGGCCACGTCCACCATGCAGGTGCTTTCATCCATGACTACCAGACCGCCGGAACCCATGATGGCTCCTGCACTGGTCAGGGATTCATAGTCAACGGAAAGATCCAGCTTGTCTTCCGGCAGGCAGCCGCCGGAGGGACCGCCAATCTGCACGGCCTTGAACTTTTTGTCACCGAGAATACCGCCGCCGATCTGGAAGATTATTTCCCGCATGGAAATACCCATGGGAACCTCGACGAGGCCAGTATTCTTGACTTT
>LFSN01000006.1:0-831 GCA_001513125.1 Clostridia bacterium DTU030 | reverse complement strand
ACATTGGCCCAGGTCTCCACGTTGTTGATGTTGGTGGGTTTGCCCCAGAGGCCTGAGACAGCCGGGAAAGGAGGCCGCGGCCGCGGCATGCCCCGCCGCCCCTCGATGGAAGCCATCAGGGCCGTCTCNNCGGACAGCCAGGGGATATTCGGCCCGGACATAAATATAGCCTTCGTCGGCACCGATGGCATAGGCCCCAATGAGCATACCTTCCAGAACACTGTGGGGGTCACCCTCCAGGATACTCCTGTCCATAAAGGCCCCCGGGTCGCCCTCGTCGGCATTGCAGATGACGTACTTCTTGTCGCCCGGGGCCTTGGCGGCAAAGCTCCATTTTAGCCCGGTGGGGAAACCGGCGCCTCCCCTGCCCCGCAAGCCCGAGGCCTTGATCTCCTCAATAACCTCTTCCGGCGTCATCTCACTCAGGACCTTGGCCAGGGCCACATAACCATCCCGGGCAATATACTCTTCGATCCTTTCCGGGTTGATATAACCGCAGTTTCTCAGGACCAGCCGCTGCTGTTTCTTATAAAAATCGATCTCCTTGTAGTGGGGAATCTGCTCCTGGGTGAGGGGCTCCTTGAAGAGCAGCCGCTCGACGATCCTCCCCTTGAGCAGGTGTTCTTCCACCAGTTCCGGCACATCTTCTACCTGAACCCGGCAGTAAAAGGTACCTTCAGGATAAACTATGACCAGGGGCCCCTGTTCACAGAACCCGTGACAGCCGGTAACAACGGTTTTTATTTCCTTAGCAAGGCCCTGTTTCTCTAATTCTGCTTCCAGTGCTTCGCGGACAGCCCTGGAACCCGATGAGGTACAACCGGTACCACC
>LFSN01000016.1 GCA_001513125.1 Clostridia bacterium DTU030 | reverse complement strand
GGGGGATGTGATCTTATTGTTGCCTCCTCCTTCGCCCGGATATTTTATAGAAATGCCATAAATGTCGGGATAATCCCCATCGAATGCAACACCGCTGCCATCGAGGATGGAGATCAGTTAGAGATTGATATTGAGGGAGGATATATTAAAACAATTAAGAAGAATATAAAACTGTCCCTTAGACCCATTCCTGCCTTTATGCAGAATATTATTATGGCTGGAGGATTGGTGAATTTTTTAAAGAATAATAGTAAGGAGTTGCTGTAGACAAAAATTGTACTGGGGGAGAGGCAATGTCTAACATAGGTTTTCGGATTTTCTTAAAGGTTAAGCGACCCGCTAAAGAAATAGTTGATGGTTTTCGCAATTACCAGGCAGCAGTTATCGGTGATGCCCTGGGGCGCCTGAGTGTAATGGATGCCTCCATTAAGTCTATGAACGAATATGGTGTAAAAATGGTGGGTACAGCCCTTACAGTGCGGACAATACCGACGGACAATTTGCTGGTACATAAGGCATTAGAACTGGCCCAGCCCGGTGATGTCATAGTTATAGCGACGGGAGGGGGGAGCAGGGGCCCTGCCCTCATCGGGGGCAATATTGTGGCCAAGGCAGAAAAAATTGGGATAGCGGGTTTTGTTTTGGATGCTCCTATCAGGGATATTGACGATATAAGGAAATCTAAGGTGCCTGTGTTTGCAACGGGCCTGACCCCGGCCGGGCCCTTTAAGAACGGGCCGGGGGAAATAAATGTGGGGATAACCTGTGGTGGGGTTTTTATAAAGCCCGGTGACATTCTGGTAGGGGACGATGATGGAGTAGTGGTGGTAGATAAAAAGGAGGCGGAGACAATCCTCCAAAGGGCACAAAAATTGGCCCAGAAGGAGGAGGAAAAGGGCAGGGCCATCGAAGCCGGCGACCTGTTCCCAGAGGAGATCGACCAAAGCCTGCTGGCTAAGGGCTGTGAGTTTATCGACCAATACTGGGACAAATGATACTAGCCGTTGCGGGATACCAACAATAAAGTTCCCTTGGGGCCGGCCAGAACAGGGGGTAATCCTATTGTTATTGGCAGTTTTCGCCTTGCTGAGCACTATAGCCCTGGTGATATTTTTAGTGCGAAAGAAGATGAAACTTGGCCTAGTAATGCTGAGTGGGGCCCTACTCATGGCATTGTTGGGGGGATTACCACCTGCTGCTGTCCTCCAGACCCTGGTCAGGTCCATTACCAGCTATGAGACCATCAGGTTGGTTTTGGTTATTATTGGTATTACTTCTTTGGGTTATCTGTTAAAGGCAACGGGCATAATGGACGAAATGCTGGTGAATTTTCGGGTCCTCATCGGGGATGTGCGCCTTCTAATGGCCCTGATTCCCGCCCTGGTGGGCCTCCTTGCAGTTCCCGGCGGTGCCGTCATGTCTGCTCCCCTGATTGAAAAAATGGGAGCAGAAGCCGGTCTCGACAGGGATTCCCTGGCGACGGCCAATATTGTATTCAGACACATCAATACCTATGCTTTTCCGACAAGTACAAGCATCATCTTGATAGCATCGGTTACCGGCATCGATATAACTGAATTTTTAAAATTCAATATCCCGCTGCTGGTGCTGGTTATGCCCCTGGCCTTTTTTTATATCTTCCGCGGCATAAAACCTATGGGCGGTACAGAGGAGAGGGGAAGGGTTAAGCTCAGAAATATTATGGGTTTATTTATCAGCCTATTTCCCTTTATTGTAATAATATTATTGGGCATTGTTTTTAGAATATATTTCCCCCTGGCCCTATTAACGGGGATCCTCTATGTCATCCTCCTCCCGGGAAAGGATAGGCAGTATTGGGCCTCCATAAAAGAGCGTTTCCTGATCACCCTGAGGGGCATTAAGTGGGATATGGTGTTGGCGATTGTAGGGGTGGTCATCTTTAAGGATATAGTTGCCGCGACGGGATTCTTAGAGGAAATTTCCCAGTACCTGGTAGACAGGGGCGCTCCTCAGCTCCTATTGGTTATTTTGTTTCCCGCCCTGGCCGGCTTGATTACTGGCAATAACAGCGCCGCCATAGGGCTGACTACACCCCTTTTTTTATCCCTCATTCCGGCTGCTGCCGCCACCATTCCCTATTACAACCTGGTTTACATAGCAGCAGCGGTAGGTTATATAATATCACCCTTTCACATGTGCCTGGTATTGACCATTGAATATTACAGGGCTTCAATGCCCAGGGTTATAAAGGAGGTCGCCTTTATCTCTTCCTGGATTCTTGCCGCCGCCCTCATCAGATTTGCCCTGCTGGTTTAGCATCATGATATAATTGTAATAAGAGTCATTATTGTGAGTCAGTACTTATTTTGGGGGTAGTAAAGATGACCCACAAAATTGTCTTCATTGCCCCGGATGAGAAATTGGCCGCAAGGGCCAAGGGCATCATTGCTGACCTGGACGGAGAAATAGCCGTCTATCAGGGCTCCATGGAGGAAGGCTTAACTTTAGCAAAAATGGCCGTGGAAAATGGGGCCAATATCATCATCAGCAGGGGCAGGACAGGGAACCTGATTAAAGAAAAGCTCGACGTACCTGTTGTCAACCTGGAGACAAGCAGTTTTGATATCATCAACACCATCGACAAAGCCGTAGGCTATTCCAGCGATATTGGCATCATTGGTTTTAAAAACCTTATTTCCGCCTATGGACGGGCCAAGAATATATTACAAAAAACCTTTTCGGCAAAGATAATAACGGCTTTAATTGAAGACGCCAAGGAAGCCCCGGCAAAGATAGAGGAGTTATATGCCCGGGGTGTGGGGGT
>LFSN01000001.1 GCA_001513125.1 Clostridia bacterium DTU030 | reverse complement strand
CTATACCGGCCACAACCCCTCCCTGACCATATCCGGCGGCCTTGCGGTGGCTGAGGAGAAGATACCCCTCTACAAACTGGCGGAGCTGGCCGGGGAGGTGGAGCAGCGGGCCAAGGACAACGGCCGGGACAGTTTTGCCTTTTTCCGCTTTGCCTTCAAGTGGGGGGAAATGGGGGGCAGGCAGGCGGTGGGGGAATACAGCACCCTGCAGGAGTTCTGGTCCCTGCTCCTTAAGGATATTGCCCTGGACGAAAAGGGGAATCCGCGGCTCCAGGCCTACAGCAAGGGCTTCCTCCATGACCTGGGGCGACTGGCCGCTGCCTACGGCGATGGGGAGAACCCGGAGCGGGAATGGATAGTGCCCCGGCTCCACTACCTTTTCAGCCGGGCCATGGAACGGAGCAGGGCTTATGAGGAGAGTTTCTACCGGCCCCTCCTGGGGGCGGTGATGAATGAACGGAACTTGAAGCATTACCTGCCGGCGGCAGTAGCGGTGGTCGATTTAATTACCAGGGGAGGTGGAGAAGGATGAGTGCAGTAGAGGCAATTAAGAGGGGCCTTGAGGCGGCAGAATACCTGGCTGCTGTTGACAACAAGGATCTGGTTCAATGGGCCGATGATCTGGCCAGGACCGTTCAGGCGGCTGGCTTGAAAACTTCCCAGATCCGGAA
>LFSN01000012.1 GCA_001513125.1 Clostridia bacterium DTU030 | reverse complement strand
ACCGAACGGTACGTACGGTGGTGTGAGAGGACGGGGGCTAGGCGCCCCCTCCTACTCGATTGCCCGGCAGGTGGTAAGGGCTAATTCTTTGCCCTTGGTTTTTGCCGGGCTGGGCAGGAGAATACCGGCAATTGTCTAAGTCTTTCTCCAGTGAATAAATAGGGCGAAATAGCCTCCTTTCTGGAAATATTATAAGGAAGTGGGTGGAATGCCTTTGATGAGCAGGGTGGTTGTTCTCGATTGTGCCGAATACAGTGTGCCTGTTATCAAAGAAAGGCTCAATGCCGGGATAGAACTCCTGGGAGGCTGGGGAAGCTTTGTTTCAGCCGGAATGAAGGTCCTCCTCAAGGTCAATCTGATCGGCCCCAAGGCCCCGGAGACAGGGGCCATAACCCACCCGGAGTTTGTGCGGGCCCTGGTACAGATCCTGCGGGACTTAGGGTGTGTTGTCTGGATTGGTGACAGCTCCGGCGGGGCTATCGGGGGGATTGCTCCTACTGGCAAAAGCTTTGCTGTCTCCGGCCTGGCGCGGGTGGCCCAGGAGGAAGGGGCTATTATAAAGAACTTTGATAAGGAAGGGGCAGTGGGAATCAAACCTGCCAGCGGCTGTGTAGAGAAGATGTACCTGGCCAAACCCATGTTTGAGGCCGACCTTGTTATCAACCTGCCCAAGCAGAAGACCCATTCGGCGGCCATCTATACAGGCGCCGTAAAGAACCTTTTTGGCTGCATACCGGGGCTGAGGAAGGCCGAGTATCATCGCCTGGCTCCCCGGCAGGAGGAGCTGGGAGAAGTCATCTGTGACATCCACCAGGCCGTGCCGGTGGGCCTTCATATTATGGATGGGATCCTGGCCATGCAGGGGGAAGGGCCGACGGCCGGCGAGGTCTACCGGGGAGAGAAAATCATCATGGGCACCGATCCCCTGGCCCTGGATACGGTGGCGGCGGCCATGCTGGCTTTAAAGGTCGAAGAGGTACCCATTCTGGCCACCGCCCGGGAGAGGAAATTGGGGGTAGCAGAGCTGGCCAAAATCGAAATTGTCGGTGATTATGACACCCCACCCCGCTATCCGGCCTTCAAGCTCCCGAGAAGATACAGAAGGGCGGCCCAGACCAATACCGCCTTCCTAAGAAGGGTCATCGCTTTTTTCAAGACCAGGCCCCGGATCAACAAAAAATTATGCCGGGACTGCAACATGTGTGTGGAGAGCTGCCCTGTCCAGGCCATCGATAGAGAAGGGAAACTCATCGATTATGACACCTGCATAGAGTGCATGTGCTGCCACGAGCTCTGTCAATACGAGGCCGTTGAATTAAAGAGGGAAAACCCCCTGGCGGCCCTTCTTACTCGTATCTACGGCTACCATTGAGACAATACTAGAAATGAGGAGGGGTATCGGTGTGTGGCCGCTTCACCCTGACTGCCGATTTGGAAGACCTGCGCCGGATGTTTCTCTTTGCCCAGCAGGCCGATTTAACCTACAAAAGGAGATACAATATCGCCCCGGGCCAGGAGATCCTGGTTGTGACGGAAGACAGTGGCCAAAGGTATCTTTCTGCCATGCGGTGGGGCCTGATCCCGGCCTGGGCCAGGGACCAAAGGACCGGTTATAAAATGATCAATGCCAGGGCGGAAACGGTGCATCAGAAGCCGTCTTTTCGCCAGGCCTTCCGGGAGCGCCGCTGCCTTATTCCGGCCGACGGCTTTTATGAATGGAAAGGGGTGGGCCAGGAAAAAATTCCCTTTCGCATTATCCTCCCCGATAAACCGGTCTTTGCCTTTGCCGGGCTCTGGGAAGAGTGGCGGTCGCCGGAGGGAAAAATCATTACCTCCTGCTGCATCATAACGACGGAGGCCAATGCCTTTATGGCCGATATCCACCATAGGATGCCGGTTATATTGGCCGAAGCCGGGGAGCAGGCCAGCTGGCTGACCTCCCGGGGACCCAATGCCGGGGATGCCTTGAGGGAGCTCCTGCAGCCCTACCGGGGGCCCTTGGAGGCCTACCGGGTATCCAAGGCCGTCAACTCTCCCCGGGTCGATGGACCGGAATGCATCGCTCCCCTGGCAGCTCCCGACCACGACCAATGATTTTATGGCAGGGCTTTCGGAGCAACCGGTATCTGCCAGGAGGGTGGTGCTTGGCAGCCTTTGTTTTCCCGGCAGCTAGTAGTTGCGGATGACCAGTTCCGTCACCGGCCCCCGGCCCTCGGGCCGGCAGTTGATGGCCCGGCGGGCGGTGACGACCTGGATGTCGTACTGGGCATAGAGGGTGCGGATAAAGGGTGTGTCGGAGTTGCTCAGCATCACCAGGCAGCCCCTCCGGTCCAACTCGGCAAAGGCCTTAAAGAGGCGGATCTGGTCTTCCCGGGTAAAGGCCCCGGGGGTATAGCTGGTAAAATTGGCCGTCTCGGTTAAGGGATAATAGGGTGGGTCAAAGTACACGAAGGCTCCCGGCGGGGCCAGGTCCAGGACACAGCTGAAATCGCCGGCAATGAGCTCGGCCCCCCTGAGGGCCTCTGCCACCAGCTGGAGGTTTTCTTTATCGATAATCCGGGGGTTCTTATACCTACCGTAGGGCACATTGAACTGGCCCTTGCTGTTTACCCGCCAGAGACCATTGTAGGCCGTTTTGTTGAGGTAGAGGAAGCGGGAAGCCCGCTGGACAGGAGACAGTTTCTCAGGGTCCAGGGCCCGGATGGAATAGTAATATTCCCTGGTGTTTTTATGTTTTTTCAGGTCCGCCAGCAATTGGTCCAGCCTGTCCCGCACCACCCGGTAGAAGTTGATGAGTTCCCCATTGCTGTCGATGAGGATGGCGGCAGGGGGCAGGAGGTGGAAGAAGACGGCACCGCCCCCCACGAAGGGCTCCAGGTAAAGGTTATATTTTTTCCGGGGAAAGAGGGGCGCGAACTGGGGCAAAAGCTGGGTCTTTCCCCCCGCCCATTTTACCGGGGGTTTGGGCTTCTTTATGGGGCTGTTAGTCGGTTTACTGGGCATTGCCTGTCCCTCCTGATTCTTTTATTCCCCTTGGTTATTTAATTTGGCTACCAGGGGGCCAAACCCTTTTTCGCGGGCCCCTGGGGGCTGGGGCTAATACAAGCCCATAACCAGGAACAAGCCCGCGGGACTATATTTTTGCAGGGCGGAAGGAGGCAGTTAAATATGGACATTAATAAATTGAAAGGGCGGCTTGCAGAATACCCTCAGGTAGAACTGATGTGGGGCAGGACTCCCATCGTACATGCCGCCAACATCAGCAGGGAGCTGGGAATAGATTTATTCATCAAGAGGGATGATTTAACAGGGCTTGCCTTGGGTGGGAATAAGACCAGGAAACTGGAGTTTCTCCTGGGTGAGGCCCGGAGTAAAAACTGTGACACCGTTATTACCGCCGGGGCCGTCCACTCCAACCATGCCCTGCAGACGGCGGCGGCAGCCCAAAAACTGGGTATGAAGCCGGTCCTCGTCCTGCGGGGTGTGGCCGAGAACAAGGGCAATTATTTCCTGGACCGGCTCCTTGGTGCCGACATCCGGGTGTTCGACGTTGAAGCAGGTGGAGAATTGAAGAACTATATGGAAGAAATCCAAGGTGAGTACATTGCCGGGGGCAAAAGGCCCTACCTTATTCCGGTGGGCGGTTCCAGCCCCACAGGGGTTCTGGGCTACATAAAGGCAGTGATAGAGATAATGGAACAATGTAAGGAGATGAACCTTGCCTTTGACTATCTGGTCAGTGCCACCAGCAGTGGCGGTACCCAGGCGGGTATTCTGCTGGGCTGCAAGGCGATTGCTCCTGGAGCAAAGCCCCTTTGCATCGGCGTCGGCGATCCCAGGGAAGAGCTGCTGGCCGATGTAAGGCTTTTGGTGGAGGAAACCTCGTCCAGGCTGGGGCTGGAGGGAGGGGTTCCTACCGGTGGGGAAATAGAGGAGGCCACCATCGGTGGCTATGGTTTCGGAGGCTATGGGACCATCGTTAAGGAGGTTGTAGATCTTATCCGCTCTGTGGCCCGAAAAGAGGGCCTCTACCTGGATCCCGTCTATACCGGCAAGGCCTTTTTGGGCCTAATGGATCTGGCCAAAAGGGAGATAATTCCTCCTGGCTCCCGGGTTCTCTTCCTCCACACGGGGGGTCTGGGGGGCCTCTTCCAGTACGAGGATATGATCGGCGAAATGCTGCCTTAAAACAGAAGGTAATAACCTGGCCTTGCCGTGGGAACTGCTGCCCGGTAGTTTGCCGGGTGGAGGACGGGCCTGGCAACAAATTAGCTGAAGGGGTGATGACAGTGAAATTTACCATTGTCGGCGACGGCTTTGTGAAAAACGAAATCTACCAGGAGGTGCTGGCGGAATATTTCCCCGATGCCCAGTTCAACGGCTTTGAAGCTCCCTGGCCTGTAGAACCTTTCCTCAACGAAGGGGAGGAGATCAAGGAATACTCTGGTGCTCCGGAAGATCTTATCCCCCTGGTGGCCGATACGGATGTGTTGGTAGTGGATGCCGGCCCTGTCACAGAGGCGGTTTTGGCGGCGGCGCCCAGGCTCAAGGCTGTAGCCTGCACCCGGGGCGGACCGGTCAATGTGAACATTCCGGCCTGTACCAAGCGGGGGATCCCAGTCTTTAACAGTCCGGGGCGCAATTTCTCGGCCGTTGTGGAATTTACCCTGGGCTTAACCCTGGCCCACCTCAAGAACATAACCATCGGACACCACCACCTGAAGCAGGGGAAGTGGCGGGGCGACCTCTACCTGTACGAAAAGGTGGGTCCGGAACTACCCGATATTGTCCTCGGGGTAATCGGCTACGGCCACATTGGCCGGGAAGTGGCCCGGGTCTTTGCCATGCTGGGCAGTGAAGTATTGGTGTCCGATCCCTATGTGGCTACGGAAGTTATAGAAAGGGATGGCCACAGAAAGGTCGAGCTGGACCAGTTGTTGCAGGAGGCCGATGTTGTCAGCCTCCATGCCCGCCTGACCCCGGAAACGGAGAAAATGATCGGGGAACGGGAATTTGCCCTTATGAAACCCAGCGCCTGCTTTGTCAACACTGCCCGGGGGGGCCTGGTGGATTACGAAGCCCTGTACCGGGCCCTGGCCGAAGGGAAAATAAAGGGAGCGGCCCTGGATGTGTATGATCCGGAGCCTCTGCCGCTCGACCATCCCCTCCTGGCCCTGGAAAATGTGACCATAACTCCCCATATCGGCGGGGCTTCCCAGACCACCGTCTATCGCGGCGTGCGGACAGTGGCAGAAGACCTAAAGGCATACTTTAGCGGGCAACCGGTAAAATACTGCATAAATGCGGAAGTTTTAACCAGGAAGAAGTGAAGAAAGGGAGGCACGGGCAGTGTTACTGAAAGAGGAAAGGAAGATTGTTTACGATGCCGCCCAGGCCCTGGTAAAGGGCGGCTGGGTTACAGGTACCTGGGGAAATGTTAGTTTTTGTAACCGGGAAAGGGAACTGGTGGCCATAACCCCTTCCGGCTTACCCTATGAGGACATGACCCCGGAAGATGTGGTGGTTGTCGATCTGGAGGGGAAGCTGGTGGAGGGGGCCTGGAAACCCTCCAGTGAAACCCCTATGCACACCATGTTCTACCGGGAGAGGGAGGATATTGCGGCGGTAGTCCACACCCACTCCACCTATGCCACGGCCATGTCTGTTTTAAACCAGCCTATACCCCCGGTTATAGCGGAGCTGGCCCTGGGAGTAGGGGGCTCGGTGCCCGTAGCCCCCTTTGCCAGGGTTGGAACCGAAGAGCTGGGGCGAAATGCCCTCCAGGCCATGGGCAACTACCAGGCGGTACTGCTGCAGAACCACGGTGTGGTTACTGTGGGGAAAGATATGGGCCGGGCCCTGAATCTGGCTGCCATTGTGGAGGATGCAGCCAGGGTCTATATAATTGCCCGCAGCATCGGGGTACCCACTCTGGTGCCGGAGGAAGATATCCAGGAGCTCTTTGAGCTCTTTAAGGGCTACGGCCAGGAGAAAAAGTAGCGGCAGGAAGGGATGGGGAGCTCTGCTTTACTAAAGGAGGTCTGAAAATGTCCGGGTATATTCTGGGGATCGATGCGGGCACATCTATGGTGAAAAGTGTTCTCTTTGATCGGGAAGGGAACGAAGTGGCCGTCAGCCGGCAAAGGACGGAGGTGGCCACCCCGCAGCCGGGCTGGAATGAGCAGGATATGAACGAGGTCTGGCAGGCGGTGGTAAAAACCATCTGGGGTGTGCTGGCAGAAGGGCGGGCCAAGCCCGAGGAGGTTGTGGCCGTGGGTATTACCGGCCAGGGGGACGGCTGCTGGCTGGTTGACGGCTCGGGCCAACCTGTGCGGCCGGCAATCCTCTGGTCCGATGGGCGGGCCGGTGATTTGATCAGCCAGTGGCAGGAGGACGGCACCGCCGAAAAGGTTTACCCCATTTTGGGCAACACCCTCTTTCCCGGTATTCAGGGGGCAATCATCCGCTGGCTGGATGCCAACGAACCCGAGACCCTGGCTAGGGCAAAAGGGGCTATCTATTGCAAGGACTGGATCAAGCTAAAACTGACGGGTGAACTTACCACCGATGAGACCGATGCCACCGTCCCCTATTTTGATATTGCTGCCCGGAAGTATTCTGAAGAACTCCTGGAGCTTTATGGCATCAGTACATACCGCTACCTCCTGCCCCCGGTAAAAACGGCCCTGGAAAACTATGCGCCCTTGAGCAAGGAAGGGGCCGAGGAGACCGGCTTGCCGGCTGGAATCCCGGTGGTAGGTGCTCCCTTTGATGTCATTGCTACAGCAATTGGTGTCGGGGCTGTAAAGCCGGGTGATGCCTGCTCCATCATCGGCACCACCTGCTTCAATGAGGTGACCATGGATGGGCCCCATATCGAACCCATGAATGTGGGCCATACCCTCTGCCACGGCCTGGCCAACAGGTGGATGCGGGCCATGGGGGTGATGATGGGGACGCCCAATTTGGACTGGATTCTGGAGCAGGTGGGCAGGTCCTATCAGGAAGAGGCAGAGGTGCGGGGTGTCGACTACTACACAGTGATTGAGGAACGGGTCTCCCGGCTGGAGCCCGGGGCTGGAGGAATAATTTATCATCCCTACCTCAGTCCCGGGGGCGAACGGGCGCCCTTTGTGAAACCTACGGCCCGGGCCCAATTCTTTGGTATAACCATGGACCATACCAGGGATCACCTGGTGCGGGCCGTCTACGAGGGCGTGGGGTACGCCATGATGGATTGCTACGAGCATATCGCGGTGGAGATAAATGAAGTTAAGATTTCCGGGGGCGGTGCCAAGAGCCATTTCTGGTGCCAGCTCTTTGCCGACATGACGGGTTACCCCATGCTGGTTCCTGAAGGTACGGAATTCGGCGCCAAGGGGGCTGCCCTCACGGCAGGTGTGGTGGCCGGCGTTTACGACAACCTGGAAGAAGCGGCCCGGGAATCGGTAAAGGTCCGGCGCCGCTTTGAGCCTGATCGGGAAAAAACCAAGCGGTACCGGGAATTTTACCAATTGTACCGGAACATTTACCAGCATGTCTGGGACGACTGGGATCTGAGACAAAGGATCTTCGGCTGATTGCCAGTCCACCTCCCATATCCCTGATATGGGGGGTGGATTTATGTTGTTCTATAATAATACTGAGGCGAGGTGTCTGGGAGGAGGTCAGTATATGCAGGCTAAAGGTTATTCCGGCTGTTTTGCCTGTGGCCAGGACAATCCCCGCTCTTTAGGCCTGGATTTTGTACCGGCTGATGGTACCGTCACTGCCGCCTGGATGGGGGCCGACTGGTGCCAGGGCTATCCGGGGGTCGTACATGGCGGTATCCTCTGCACCCTCCTGGATGAGGGCATGGCCAGGGCTGTACAGGAGCTGGGTGTCATCGGGGTTACGGCCAAGATGGAAGTTTGGTTTCGCAAACCGGCCCCCACCGGGATGGAATTGGTCATCTCAGCCTGGGTAGAGGACAGGCGGGGAAGGAGGATAATGGCCAGGGGAGAGATAAGGGATAGGCAGGGGCAGCTTTTGGCAGAAGGAAGGGCATTGTTTATTGTAAGGGATGAAGCCTAATACCAGTTTGGAGTAAATAGATCCTGGGGGTGGAGCTATGGCGGTGTTGGTGAAGAGCTTAGACTTTGCCCACCAATTAGTCAGACAGGTACTGGGGCCGGGGGAGCAGGCGGTAGATGCCACAGCTGGCAATGGCCACGACACGGTTTTCCTGGCAAAGCTGGTGGGGGAGGAGGGGCGGGTATGGGCCTTTGATATCCAGGAGCAGGCCATAAAAAGGGTGCAGGAGCGCCTGGAGGAAGAAGGCCTCAGCTCGCGGGTATCCCTCCTCAACAGGGGCCATGAGGAGATGGACGCCTATGTCCAGGGGCCCGTAGGGGCCATCATGTTTAATCTGGGCTACCTGCCCGGAGGGGATCGTTCCATCATCACCCAGCCGGCTACTACCCTGGCCGCCGTGGAAAGGGGCTTGGAGCTCCTACGCCCCGGAGGCCTGCTGACCCTGGTGGTCTATACGGGACACCCGGGCGGGGCACAGGAAGGTGAGGCGGTGCTGGACTACTGTTCCCGCCTGCACCAGAGGGATTATCGGGTTTTACACTATCACTTTCTCAACCAGAGGAATAATCCCCCTTTTTTGGTGGCCATCGAGAAGGAAGGTTAGGGGTGTATAAAGGGCTGCCCTTTGGTTTAATCCTATGGATAAGGATTTAGAGGGGGATTAGGAAATGGTCAGGAATAGAAGCAAGGGGATACTCCGCCGGGAAAGACCTTTGGCAAATAGGGTTAAAACCTTTGGCCTGCCCTGGCAGTCCTCACTATCTCTTCGGGGACAGGAAATATGCCGCCTTTACCATGTTCTAGATGATGAAACCGGCGATGGCAGGGGTGAATACTGAAGGGGTGATTTTTGGTGCGTCCCCTCTGGAAGGGTGCCCTCAGTTTCGGCCTGGTTAACATACCCGTCCGCCTTTATGCGGCCACAGAGAACAAGGGGTTGAAATTCCGCTTCCTCCACGAGCCCTGCTTAACTCCCATTAAATACCAGAAGCACTGCCCCAGCTGTGGGCGGGAAGTTCCCCAGGAGGAGATTGTCCGGGGCTATGAATACGAAAAGGGCCGGTTTGTGATCATCAGGGAGGAAGATCTGGAGCGGATCCCCGTTAAAACAACTAAGAGCATCGATATCCTGGACTTTGTTTCCCTTGCGGAAATAGATCCGGTGTACTACGACCGGACCTATTATTTGGAGCCGGCTGATGGGGGAGACAAGGCCTATGCCCTTCTGCTCCAGGCCATGGAAGGGGCTGGACGGGTCGCCGTGGCCAAGATTGTCATCCGCAGCAAGGAGTCTTTGGCGGCCGTACGGGTGCGGGAGGGCTGTCTGGTCCTGGAAACCATGTTCTGGGCCGATGAAATTCGTTCCCCCGCCGCCCTCAAGCTGCCCCAGCAGCCGGAGGTCCATGAGAAGGAGATCCAGATGGCCCGCAGCCTTATCGAAAATTTGAGTGCCCCCTTTGCCCCGGAAAAATATACCGATGAATACCGCCGGGCCCTCCTGGAGGTCATCGAGGCCAAGATTGAAGGGAAAGAGGTGGTAGGGGTAGAACCAGCGCCCCAGGACAAGGTGGTTGATTTACTGGCTGCTTTGGAAGAGAGTATTAAACTTGCTCAAAAGACACAGGCAGCCGGGGAGAAAAGGGGGCGCCGGAAGACATCGTAATATTTGACGGCAGGGAGGTTGCCATGGCCAGCGGGGCGAAACTTGTCACCATAAATGGCCGCCAGGTGCGGCTGACCAATTTGGAAAAGGTTTTGTGGCCGGGGGCTGGTTATACCAAGGCGGCTTTGCTCAAGTACCTGATCTCGGTATATCCTTATCTGGGGCCCCACCTTTTCCAGCGGCCCCTGGTTGTGACCCGTTGGCCCACTGGGATTGGCGGGAAATCCTTTTACCAGAAAAATGCCCCGGCCCATACCCCCGATTGGGTTGAGACCTTTAGCTGGAAGACAAGCAGAGGGGGGCGCACCATCAATTACATCCTCTGCAATAACCTGGAAACCCTGGTGTGGCTGGGAAACCAGGCCTGCCTGGAATACCATCCCTGGCTTTCTTCCGTTCATAATATAAATAACCCCGATTTTTTAGTCTTTGATCTGGACCCTTCCCGTGCCGGAAGTTCTGCGGCAGTGGGGGAAATAGCCCTAACCTTGCGGGATATTCTCGCCAAGCTCGGGCTGGAGGGTTATCCAAAGACATCGGGGGCAACGGGCATGCACATCTACGTGCCCCTGGAGGCCGTCTATCCCTATGGGACGGTGCGGGAAACTGCCGCCTTTATCGCTTCCCTGGTCGTTGCCGCTTTACCCCAGATTGCCACCATTACCCGTTCTGTGGGGGAGCGGGAGGGGAAGGTGTATATAGATTACCTGCAAAATGTCCGGGGGCAGACCATCTGCTCCCCCTACAGCCCGCGGCCTTTACCGGGAGCCCCGGTTTCCATGCCTTTGATCTGGGAGGAGGTGGCATATTTTTCCCCCCAATCCTATAACATCGAGACAGCCATCGGGCGGCTCAAGGAGGTCGGCGACCTCTTTGCTCCGGTCCTGAAAAACAGGCAGTCGCTAAAACCTGTCTTGAACTACCTGGCCCGCAGGGGAACCCTTTAGTAAAGGGGAGAAGGAATTATAATTGTTACAGCAAATTAGAAAAGGGGCATGGGTTGAACTCGTGCCTTTTGCCTGTTTTTATTGATTTACCTAGGACGTAATAATTTTGTAATAAATGGGTGGTAGAATAGATAGGAATGTACTGGATCGGGAGGGGTGAAACCATGGACAGGGAGCGGTTGTACTGGTGGGCTCTGTCGCTGGCACCGGGAATAGGGACACGCAGGTTCTTTAAGCTCCTGGAGGAGTTTGGTTCTGTTCAGGATGTTTGGACCTGCAGGCCTGCCGATTTAAAGCCCTACCTCCCGCCCCGGATCAGGGAAAAGTTTGTTGCCTTTAGGGCCAATTTTGATCCGGAGCCCCGATTGAAGGCCCTGCAGGAGCGGGGCATTTCCCTCATAACCCTTTTGGATGCCGAGTACCCGGAAAACTTGCGGGATATTGCCGATCCACCGCCAGTTTTATACGTCCTCGGGGAATTTAAACCCCAGGATTCCCGCAGCATTGCCGTGGTGGGAAGCCGCCGGGCAACACCCTACGGGCGGACTACAGCGGAACGTTTCGGGCGGGAGCTGGCGGAGTTGGGTTTCACCGTCGTCAGCGGTATGGCCCGGGGGATTGATACCTGTGCCCACCGGGGTGCCCTGGCTGCCGGGGGGCGGACCATCGCCGTTTTGGGCTGCGGTCTGGATTATATTTATCCACCGGAAAACCGCAATCTAATGGCCAAGATTGCCCGGGAGGGGGCAGTTATTACAGAATTTCCCCTGGGTACGCCCCCGGAGGCCGGCCATTTCCCCATCCGAAACCGCATCATCAGCGGCCTTTCCCTGGGCGTCCTGGTAGTGGAAGCGGCTGCCTCCAGCGGCTCCCTGATCACCGTCGATTGGGCCCTGGAGCAGGGGCGGGATGTCTTTGCCGTGCCCGGCAATATTAACAGCCCCTACAGCAAGGGTACCAACTTCCTCATCAGCCAGGGGGCCCGCCTGGTGCAGGAGGCCCGGGAGATTGCCGCTGAACTCCGGCTGCCGGTAGAGGAGCCAGAAGGCGGCGGGGCAGCATCCATAAGCCTAAGCAGTGAGGAGAAAAAGGTCCTGGCGGTCTTTCAGGACCGGCATTTACATATTGATGAAATAATCAGGGCAACCCGCCTTGCGCCCCAGCAGGTTGTTTCCATCTTGCTGATGCTGGAATTGAAGGGCTGTGTGCAGCAGCTGCCGGGGAAACTCTTCGTCAAGTCGGGATGAAACCTGGCAATATTTCTTTTGACAGCGGGAGTAACTTCTGGTAGAGTTTGGGTAGTAAAAGAGAAAATTGCAAAACTTTGATGCTGGTGGAGGTGAAGCTGTGGCTAAATCCCTAGTAATAGTAGAATCACCTGCCAAAGCTAAGACAATAAAAAAGTTCCTTAGTAACCGCTACCAGGTGCATGCCTCCATGGGCCATGTGCGGGATCTGCCCCGCAGCCAGTTTGGCGTTGACATTGAGAAGGGCTTCGAACCCAAGTATATAACCATCCGGGGGAAGGGGCCGGTACTGCAGGAGTTGCGGCAGCTGGCCAAAAAGGCCCCCAAGGTTTACCTGGCTTCCGACCCCGACCGGGAGGGAGAAGCCATTGCCTGGCACCTGAGTGAAGCCCTGGGGATAAAACCCAGTGAACGGTGCCGGATTGAGTTCAATGAGATTACCAAGGAAGCAGTTCAGAAGGCCATTAAGAACCCCCGCCCCATTGATCTCAATCGGGTCAATGCCCAGCAGGCCAGGCGCATCCTCGATCGCCTGGTAGGATATAAACTGAGTCCCCTGCTCTGGCAGAAGGTAAAAAAGGGTTTGAGTGCCGGCCGGGTCCAGTCGGTGGCTGTCCGGCTGATCTGTGATCGGGAGCGGGAAATTGCCGCCTTTGTCCCCGAGGAGTACTGGAGCCTATTTGCCCATCTGGAGGAAGCCGAAGGGGGGGCCGCCTTTAAGGCGAAATTTTACGGTACCGAAGGGGAAAAAATCCAGCTGAAAAATGAAGCCGAAACCCGGGGCATAATTGCCCAACTGGCGGGGACAACTTTCAGCGTCGCCGCTGTGAGCCGCAAGGAGCGGAAAAAGAACCCGCCCCGTCCCTTTACAACCAGCAGCCTCCAGCAGGAAGCGGCGCGCAGGCTGGGTTTCAGTGTAAAGAAAACCATGGTACTGGCCCAGCAGTTGTACGAGGGGCTGGACCTGGGCAAGGAAGGCACCGTGGGGCTTGTCACCTATATCCGTACCGATTCTACCCGGGTTTCCGAACTGGCCCGGCAGCAGGCCAGAGCCTATATTGAAAGGGAACTGGGCTCCCAGTACTGGGCCGGGCAGAAAACTGCTCCCGGCAAGGGGGGCAGGGTGCAGGATGCCCACGAAGCCATCCGCCCTACCAGTGTGGAACGGACGCCAGAAGCAGTGCGCCGCTATTTGAAGGAAGACCAGTACAAACTCTACCAGTTGATCTGGCAGCGCTTTGTTGCCAGCCAGATGGCGCCGGCGAAATACAACACCGTCACCGTCGATATAAAAGGGGGAGACTATATCTTCCGGGCCACCGGTTCCACCCTGGTTTTCCCCGGTTTTCTGCAAGTCTATGATGACAACAGGGAGAACAACCAGGAGGAAGAAGGGCTGCTGCCAGAGCTGGTGGAAGGGCAGGAGCTTAAATTGCTGGAATTGGAACCGAAACAGCATTTTACCCAACCACCGCCCCGCTACAGCGAGGCTTCCCTGGTCAAAACCCTGGAGGAAAAGGGCATTGGACGGCCCAGCACCTATGCCCCCATCGTCAGTACCATTTTACAGCGGGGTTACGTAACCATGGAGGAGCGGCGCTTTGTGCCCACCGAATTGGGTTTTATCGTGACGGATCTATTAACCGAGTTTTTCCCCAATATCATCGATGTGGAATTTACTGCCAACATGGAGAACCATTTGGACGCCATTGAGGAGGGCAAGGCCGACTGGCGGCAGGTGGTAGATGATTTCTATCGTCCCTTTGCAGCAGAATTAGATGTCGCCCGGGAGAAGATGAAGGAGGTAACCATAGAAGACGAGGTTACCGATGAAGTCTGTGAGCTCTGCGGCCGGAATCTAGTTGTAAAAACCGGCCGCTACGGAAAGTTCCTGGCCTGTCCCGGCTTTCCCGAATGCCGGTTTACCAAGCCCATCCTGAAGGAGATTGGGGTGCAATGTCCCCGATGCGGCGGAGAGCTGGTAGTCCGGCAGGGGAAAAAGGGCCGGAGGCGCAAATTTTATGGCTGCAGCAATTACCCCGCCTGTGATTTCCTCCTTTGGGATAAGCCGGTGGCCAGGCAATGCCCCCGGTGTCAGAGCCTCCTGGTGGAAAGGGGAGGTCGGGGCAAGAAGTTGTATTACCAGTGCAGCAATAAGGAGTGTGGTTATAAAGAAGCGCCCCAGGAAAGTGGTTAGGGAAGGGGGTTGACAGGAATTATGGCACCGGAAATAATGATTGTCGGAGGGGGCCTGGCCGGAGCGGAAGCTGCCTGGCAGGCTGCCCGCCGGGGCGTCAGGGTAACCCTGTGGGAAATGCGGCCCAAACGTATGACTCCCGCCCATCATACCGGAGCCTTTGCTGAACTGGTCTGCAGCAATTCCTTCCGGGCCCAGGCCCTGGAGAATGCCGTGGGCCTCTTGAAGGAGGAAATGCGGCGGTTGGGCTCTGTCATCATGGAATGTGCCGATCAAGAGCGGGTCCCTGCCGGCGGTGCCCTGGCTGTGGACCGGCAGAGGTTTGCTGCCTGTGTCACCAAGCGGGTTGCCAACCATCCCCTGGTCACGGTGAAAATTGACGAAATGACGAAGGTACCGCCCCGGACGCAGCCGGTTGTAATTGCTACCGGCCCCCTGACCTCGGAGGCCCTGGCTGCAGATATTAAAGGCCTCACCGGGGAAGATTACCTATACTTTTACGATGCGGCAGCCCCCATAGTTACCCTGGAATCTTTGGACAAGGATGTGGTTTTTCGGGCTTCCCGCTATGGCAAGGGGGAAGAAGGGGCCTATATCAACTGCCCCTTGACCGAAGAAGAGTATAATCGCTTCTGGGAAGCCCTGGTTGCCGGCGAGGTATATGAAGGGAAGGATTTTGAAAAGGGCAGGTTTTTTGAAGGCTGTATGCCGGTAGAGGAATTGGCCCGCCGGGGGAGGGATACCCTGCGCTTTGGTCCCTTAAAGCCCGTCGGGCTCGAGGACCCCCGGACCGGCCAACAGCCCTATGCCGTTGTCCAGCTGAGGCAGGACAACCGGGAGGGCACCCTCTATAACATGGTCGGTTTTCAGACGCGCTTGAAGTGGGGAGAACAGAAGCGGATCTTCAGCCTCATACCCGGGCTGGAGCAGGCGGAGTTCGTCCGCTATGGGGTCATGCACCGCAATACCTTTATCTGTGCCCCCAGGGTGCTGAATAATACCTACCAGTACCGGGAGGACGAAATGCTATTCTTCGCCGGCCAAATAACGGGCGTCGAGGGATATGTGGAATCGGCGGCTTCGGGCTTGGTGGCCGGGATCAATGCTGCCCGCCTGGCCAGGGGGCAGGAACCCCTGACTTTCCCGCCGGAAACTGCCCACGGAGCCCTGGTCAACTATATCACCACCGCCAATCCGAAGAATTTTCAGCCCATGAATATAAATTTTGGCCTCTTTCCTCCCCTGGAGGTTGCGATAAAGAACCGGCGGGAGCGCAATTTGGCCCTGGCTGAAAGGGCTTTAGCTTCCCTTGAAGTCTTTTCCAAAAATTTGGAAATTTAGAGTTGTCAAATTCCTCCCTTTGTGTTAATATAAATATTGTGCATAATAATACAAAACTATGGCCTGGTTTTTAGTAAAAGAGGGTGTGGCTGGTGAGGGAGCAGGTCAACAGCTTTTGTGACTATCTCAGGGGAGAGAGAAATTACTCTGAGCACACCATAACTGCCTACCGTAGGGATATCCTCCAGTTTGTCGATTATTTACAGGAACAAGGGGAGGAGGATTGGTCCCGGGTAGACAACCTGGCTATCCGCGGTTATCTTGCCCATCTTCTCCAGCAGGGATATGGCCGTTCCTCCATGGCCCGCAAGCTTGCTGCTTTGCGTTCCTTTTTTTATTTTTTGCAGCGGGAGGGAAAGACAGGTCACAATCCTGCCGCCGAGGTGGGCACACCCAAGCAAGGCCGAAAGCTGCCCCAGTTTCTGTACCGGCAGGAAATTGAAGCCCTGCTCCAAGCTCCGCCGGCCGACACTCCCCTGGGGCAGAGGGATAGGGCCCTTCTGGAGGTCTTGTATTCCTCTGGCCTTCGGGTCAGCGAAGTGACCAATCTGCGCCTGCAGGACCTGGATTTTGTCCGGGGTGAAGTTAGGGTTGTGGGTAAGGGGAGAAAAGAGAGGCTTGTCCCCCTGGGTGGTAAGGCCAGGGAAGCCTTAAGCCACTATCTTGAGCAGGGGCGGCGAGAGCTTTTAGTACAGAATAAAGGTGCTGGTACCACGGACATAGTGTTTTTAAATCGCTGGGGCAAGGGCCTTTCGGCCCGCAGTGTCAGGCGGGTTGTGGATAAATATGTGCAAGAATTGGCCTTGGCTGAAGGTCTCAGCCCCCACAGCATCAGGCATTCCTTTGCCACCCACCTCTTAGAGGCGGGGGCGGATCTTCGGGTGGTGCAGGAATTGCTGGGCCATGCCAACATCGCCACAACCCAGATCTACACCCATGTTTCCCGGCAGCGCTTGCGGACCGTGTACCAGCGTACCCACCCGCGAGCTTGAGGGAAGCTTTTGGAGAGGGAGTGGAAATGCCTTGCACGCAACTACCATAGTGGCAGTACAGCGAAATGGCAGGGTAGCCATGGCCGGAGATGGCCAGATAACCTTTGGCGACAGAATAATAATGAAACAGGGCGCCAGAAAAATAAGGCGTCTTTATAATGGCAGGGTGTTGGCTGGTTTTGCTGGTTCCGTGGCCGATGCCATGTCCCTCTTTGAAAAATTTGAGGGTAAACTGGAAGAATACCAGGGAAACCTGGTCCGGGCAGCCGTTGAGCTGGCCAAGGAATGGCGGTTAGACAGGGTCTTGCGCCGCCTTGAGGCCATGCTCATCGTTGCCGACCGGGAACATATGCTGGTCCTTTCGGGAAGCGGTGAGGTGATCGAACCGGATCAAGGTGTGGTGGCCATCGGTTCCGGGGGCCCCTATGCCCTGGCGGCGGCCAGGGCCTTGCTGGAACACAGCCAGCTGGAGGCCCCCGAGATAGCCCGCACTGCCCTGAAAATAGCCAGTGAGATTTGTGTCTATACCAATGACCGGATCACCCTGGAAGAACTGTAGGGAGTGGTGGAAGTGGAAGACCTGACCCCAAGGGAAATAGTTGCCTACCTGGATAAATACATCATTGGCCAGGAGAAGGCCAAACGGGCCGTGGCCATAGCCCTGCGGAATCGTTACCGGCGGAGTCGCCTGCCGGAGGAGCTGCGGGAAGAGGTGGCGCCCAAGAATATTTTATTGATCGGGCCGACGGGAGTAGGGAAGACAGAAATTGCCCGGCGCCTGGCTCGCCTGGTCAATGCACCCTTTGTCAAGGTGGAGGCAACCAAGTTTACTGAAGTAGGCTATGTGGGTCGGGATGTGGAGTCCATAATCCGCGAACTGGTAGAAACAGCGGTCCGGATGGTTAGACTGGAAAAGATGGCTGCCGTTGAGAAGGAAGCGGAAAAACATGCCAACCAGCGCCTTCTCAACCTCCTGTCCCCCCTGCCCAGACGAGCTTCTACCCTGAGCAATCCCTTTGGTGCCCTGTTGGGAATTCCCGCTGGTGCAGAAGGGGAAGGGAGCAGGGATGAGGATTATGAAGAAAAACTGGCCCAAGCCCGGCAGAAGAGGGAATTATTGGCTCAGCGCCTGCAAAGGGGTGAATTAGAAGAGGAACTGGTGGAGATAGAGGTTGAAGACAACAGCATTCCCTTCGTAGAAATCTTTTCCGGCACCGGTGAAGAAATAGGAGTGAATTTTCAAGAACTATTGGGAGGGATGTTGCCGAAAAGAAAAAAGAAACGTCGTGTACCGGTAAAGGTCGCCCGCCGTTTGCTGGTTCAAGAAGAGGCGTCGAAAATGATCGATATGGATGAGGTTACTGCGGAAGCCATCAGGCGAACCGAGGAAATGGGCATAGTTTTCCTCGATGAGATCGACAAGATTGCCGGAAAAGAAGTTGGTACAGGACCAGATGTTTCCCGGGAAGGGGTCCAGAGGGATATCCTGCCCATAGTGGAGGGCAGTACCATTGTTACCAAATACGGTCCAGTCAAAACCGACCACATACTTTTTATTGCAGCAGGGGCCTTCCATATCTCGAAGCCCTCTGACCTGATTCCAGAACTCCAGGGACGTTTTCCCCTGCGGGTTGAGCTGGAAAACCTCACCAAGGAAGATTTTAAAGAAATTTTGACCAAACCAGAAAATGCCCTGTTGAAGCAATACCAGGCATTGTTAGCAACGGAAGGAATAAAACTCCATTTTACGGCGGATGCTATAGATGAAATCGCCGCCGTAGCAACCCAGATCAATGAGCAGACTGAGAACATTGGTGCCCGCCGCCTCCATACCATTATGGAGCGGCTCCTTGAGGAGATATCCTTTTCTGCTCCAGACCTGGAGCAGGATACCTTAGAGATAGACTCTGCCTATGTGAGGGAGCAGCTGGGAGCGGTCGCAAAGGATCAGGATCTTAGTCGCTATATTTTATAACGCGTAGGGAGGAAGAAATAATGAGCTTATTGGAAAAGACCCGTCGTGTCAACAAACTACTGCAGAAAAGTGCTGGCTATCCAGTAGATTTTGAGGAGATTTGCAATATCCTCAGTGAATTAATCAATGGGAATGTCTATGTTGTAAGCCGGAAGGGCAAGATTTTGGGTCACGCCCTGGTGGATGGCTATGAATGTGATGTTATGCAGGAAGAAATTCTCAAGGAGGGAAGATTCCCTACCGAGTACAATGAATACCTGCTAAAGGTCATTGAGACCAGTGCCAATATTAAGCAGGCGGGACAGTGTGTCTTTGCCGGTGGCATCGACTGCATCTTCTCCCAACAAATGCTCACCATTGTTCCCATCAACGGCGCCGGGGATCGCCTCGGTACCCTAATACTGGCTAAATTTGAAGGGGAATTTACCGAAGACGACCTGGTCCTGGCTGAATACAGTGCCACCGTTGTGGGGATGGAGATAATCAGATCCAAGTCGGAGGAGATAGAAGAAGAAGCCCGCAAAAAGGCGGCTGTCCAAATTGCCATTGGCACCCTCTCCTATTCGGAACTGGAAGCCGTTGTCCACATCTTTGAAGAACTGGATGGTGAAGAAGGCCTGCTGGTGGCAAGTAAAATTGCCGACCGGGTGGGCATAACCCGTTCCGTAATTGTCAATGCCCTCAGGAAGTTTGAAAGTGCCGGGGTAATTGAATCCCGCTCCCTGGGCATGAAGGGAACATATATCCGGGTGTTAAATGATCGCCTCTTGGAGGAACTGAAAAAGATCAAGTAATCTTTACTGGCTAAGAATCTTAGCGACCAGACCCATAACTATAGGTTTACCCAACGGTTACCACACATCTGCTAAGTTGCTGGCAGTGTATCTTCACGAGCAAATATACCACATATTTTTGCAGTGCAACTGGCCTTTTTGGTAACTGGAGGGTTTTCCTATAGTTTTTTT
>LFSN01000024.1 GCA_001513125.1 Clostridia bacterium DTU030 | reverse complement strand
CGGGAGGAGCCCCGCATCGAGATCGAAATGTCCCACGTCCGGGGGGAGCTGGGCTTCCGGGACCCCCTGCCCTTTTTCCGGCATTGTGCCAGTCTGGGCTGGCAGGAGGCTGTGGCGGGAACAAAACAGAAGGCCCGGGAAGGGGACCGGATGGCCCGCTATTACACCGGCGAGAAGGCCATCGCCGCCATTGCCCGGGAGAATTCTGTAGATTCGGCCGAGGTAAACCTGGCCCTCTGGCCCACCCGGCCGCCGGTTATTAAGGTGGATACAGGGGGGCTCAAGATAGATGTCCAGCCCGGTGGTACGGGCATTGACTATGCCCCTGCCCGGGTGGGGGGAGATTTCACCTGGGGGAAGGTTCAGGTTTATCTCCGGCAAAAACCCGGGATTGAGATCAGGGCGGTGTTTGATGCCCGGGTATAGGGAATAATAAAGGCGGCGGGTACTGGGCAAGGTGTACCGCCCTTTTGAGGAGGTTCCAGATATGAAATTGCGTACTGCCTGTTTTGGCAACATAGAGATTGACCCGGCGGGGATAATTCATTTTCCCGGCGGGGTGCCGGGCTTTGAAGACTGCCGCCGCTTTGTTCTCCTGCAGCGGCCGGAAGAGGCCCCGGTGGCCTGGCTCCAGGGGGTGGACGACCCGGACCTGGCCTTTGCCGTGGTGGAGCCCCGCCACTTTTTAGCCGAGTACCATCCCCCCCTCTCCCCGGCGGAGCTGGAACCCCTGAAGCTGGCGGCGGGGGAGGAGGCCCTGATTTTGATCATATTGGTTCTAGCCCCGGAGCCGGAGCGGATCACCGCCAACCTCCAGGC
>LFSN01000127.1:29688-30584 GCA_001513125.1 Clostridia bacterium DTU030 | reverse complement strand
CAGTTTGGTGGCCAGCGCTTTGGGGAAATGGAGGTATGGGCTCTGGAGGCCTACGGTGCCGCCCATACCCTGCAGGAACTTCTGACGGTCAAATCCGACGATGTGGTGGGCCGGGTAAAAACCTACGAGGCCATTGTCAAGGGGGAAAACGTCCCCGAACCCGGTGTGCCGGAATCCTTTAAGGTACTGGTGAAGGAGTTACAGAGCCTTGCCCTGGACGTCAGGGTCCTCTCCGAAGAAGAAGAGGAGATCGAGATTAAAGAAGATGAGGATGACATAGCGGCTACTGCCAGGGAACTGGGCATAGACATTGCCGGCTCCGTAGAAGAAAAGAAAAAGAAGGATGACGATAGAGATGGCGGCGTTGAGGGAGATGGTGAAGATAATAGCGGGGGCGATGAATAACGCCCTCTTCTTCCGGCTGTCTTCTTACCTGACAATCAGTGATAAGGGGGAGAGGCCATGTTAGATGCCAACAGCTTTGATCGGATTAAGATAGGGCTGGCTTCCCCGGATTTAATCCGGGCCTGGTCCAGCGGTGAGGTAAAAAAACCGGAAACCATCAACTACCGGACTCTCAAACCGGAGAAGGAAGGTTTATTCTGTGAGAAGATATTTGGCCCCACCCGTGACTGGGAATGCCACTGCGGCAAATACAAGCGGGTTCGTTATAAGGGTATTGTCTGTGACCGCTGTGGGGTTGAAGTAACCAGGGCCAAGGTGCGGCGGGAACGGATGGGGCATATTGAACTGGCTGCCCCCGTTTCCCACATCTGGTATTTCAAGGGCATCCCCAGCCGGATGGGTTTGATCCTGGACATGTCTCCCAGGTCCCTGGAAAAGGTCCTCTACTTTGCTTCCTATGTGGTAATCGATCCCGGTGATACGCCCCTGGC
>LFSN01000127.1:25164-29539 GCA_001513125.1 Clostridia bacterium DTU030 | reverse complement strand
GCCCCCGATATCATCGTGCGCAATGAAAAGCGGATGCTCCAGGAGGCCGTCGATGCCCTCATCGACAACGGCCGGCGGGGAAGGCCCGTCACCGGCCCGGGGAACCGGCCCTTAAAATCTTTGAGCGATATGCTCAAGGGTAAGCAGGGCCGCTTCCGGCAGAACCTCCTGGGCAAGAGGGTGGACTATTCGGGCCGTTCCGTCATCGTTGTCGGCCCCAACCTCAAGCTCCATCAGTGCGGGCTGCCCAAGGAAATGGCCCTGGAGCTCTTCAAGCCCTTTGTCATGAACAAGCTGGTGGAGAAGGATTTTGCCCACAATATCAAGAGCGCCAAGCGGATGGTGGAGCGGGTGCGGGAGGAGGTCTGGGACGTCCTGGAAGAGGTCATCAGGGAACACCCGGTGCTCCTCAACCGGGCACCGACCCTGCACCGCCTGGGGATCCAGGCCTTTGAACCGGTCCTGGTCGAAGGCCGGGCCATCCAGATCCATCCCCTGGTTTGTACCGCCTATAATGCCGACTTTGACGGCGACCAGATGGCTGTCCACGTTCCCTTAAGCGCCGAGGCCCAGGCGGAAGCCAGGATCTTGATGCTGTCTGCCCACAACATCCTTTCCCCCGCCAACGGCAAGCCCCTGGCCAGCCCCACCCAGGACATGGTTTTGGGCTGCTATTACTTGACCATGGCGAGGGAGGGGCTCAAGGGGGAAGGCAGGGTCTTTTCCTCCCCCGAGGAGGCCATCCTGGCCTATGAAAATGGTGCCCTGCACCTCCAGGCCCCCATTAAAGTGAGGCGGGATGGGGAGATCCAGGAAACCACGGTGGGGCGGATCATCTTTAATGAAGCTATCCCCGAGGGCATGCCCCGGATTGAAAGGATAGCCGACAAGAAGATCCTGGGGGACCTCATTGCCCAGTGTTACCGGACCTATGGCGTGGCCCGGACGGCCAAACTCATCGACGATATCAAGGCCCTGGGTTTCCGCTATGCTACCCAGGCAGGCATTACCATCTCCATAGCCGACATTAAAATTCCCCAGGCCAAGGCCGACATCCTCAGGGAAGCAGAGGATGAGGTTGCCCTGCTGGAAAAGCAGTATCGCCGCGGCCTGATTACCAATGAGGAACACTACCAGCAGGTTATCGACGTCTGGAATAAGGCCACCGAAGAAGTGACCGAGGCCCTGAAAAAGGAAATGGATCACACTAACCCTGTCTACATGATGGCCATTTCCGGGGCCCGGGGTAATATCCAGCAGATCCGCCAGCTGGCCGGAATGCGGGGCCTGATGGCCGACCCCTCGGGGCGGATCATCGACCTGCCCATCAAGGCCAACTTCCGGGAAGGCCTGACGGTGTTGGAGTACTTTATCTCCACCCACGGTGCCAGGAAAGGCCTGGCCGATACCGCCCTCAGGACCGCCGACTCCGGTTACCTGACCCGGCGCCTGGTAGACGTGGCCCAGGACGTCATCGTCCGGGAGGAAGACTGTGGCACCACCCAGGGCGTTGTCGTCAAGGCCATGAAGGACGGCCAGGAGATTATCCAGGAACTGGCGGAACGGATCGTGGGCCGGATTGCCTGTGAGGATATCAGGCATCCCGAGACGGGAGACATCCTGGTTGAAGCCGGGCAGGAGATTAGGGAAGAAGATGCCGATGCCATTGAAGCCGCCGGAATTGAAGCAGTAAAAATCCGTTCTGTCTTTACCTGCCGGTCCCGCCACGGCATCTGTGCCCGCTGTTACGGCCGCAACCTGGCCACCGGCAAGATGGTCGACGTGGGCGAAGCCATCGGGATTATTGCCGCCCAGTCCATCGGCGAGCCGGGTACCCAGCTGACCATGCGGACCTTCCACACCGGTGGGGTTGCCGGTGAAGACATCACCCAGGGTCTGCCCCGGGTGGAGGAGCTCTTTGAGGCCCGCAAGCCCAAGGGCCAGGCAATTATTGCTGAAGCCGACGGGACAGTCTACATCAGTGAAGTAAAGGGCCGGAAGGAGATCCAGATCGTGACGGATCAGGGGGAAACCAAGTCCTATCAGGTTCCCTACGGGGCCCGGGTCCACGTGGTGGAAGGACAGCGGGTGGAGGCCGGGGACGAACTGACGGAAGGGTCCATCAACCCCCACGAACTCTTGCGGATTAAGGGCATCGAGGGAGTACAGCGCTACCTGCTCCAGGAAGTCCAGAAGGTCTACCGCTCCCAGGGCGTGGATATCAACGACAAGCACATCGAAGTCATTGTGCGCCAGATGCTGCGGAAGGTGAAGGTAGAGGACGCCGGGGATACCGAACTCCTGCCCGGAGGGCTGGTGGAATACACCGACTTTGAGGAAGAGAACGCCCTGGTCGAGGAGCAGGGCTTAGAGCCGGCCACGGCCCGCCCTGTGCTGCTGGGCATCACCAAGGCCTCCCTGGCCACCGAATCCTTCCTCTCGGCCGCCTCCTTCCAGGAGACCACCCGGGTCCTGACCGATGCAGCCATCAAGGGCAAGGTAGATCCCCTCCTGGGTTTGAAGGAGAATGTTATCATCGGCAAACTGATCCCTGCCGGGACGGGTATGGGCCGCTACTTGAATCTGGAGATCGAGGTGGAGGGCGCCCCGGCAGACGAGGCTGCCGCCGCCGACACCGGGGCGGAGGAAGGGACAGGGGAAGAAGAAGCTGCTTCCCAGGTTGAGGAGGCAGGGGCTGTATCTGCCGAGGGTTAATGGGGCGCCACTGCCCGAGAAAATTTACTGGGCTGGGCCGGGTGAAAAGAAAGCCCGGCACAGCCCGGTCCTCCTTGACATAGATGGGGCCAAGTGCTAGAATATTGGAGTGTGTGCAAGTGCCCTCTGCTTTAGCGAACCATATTTTGGGGAAGGGGGTAAGGGAATGCCGCTGGCTGAGCTGATGACGGCAAAGAAAAAAAGTGTGGGTTCCAAGCAGACCCGCAAGGCCATTGAAAAGGGCACAGCCCTCAAGGTCTATATAGCCAAGGATGCCGAAGCTCATGTAACCACTCCCTTGATTGAGCTCTGCACCAGTCAGGGGGTTGAGATCGTTTACGTAGATAGCATGCGTGAACTAGGTAAAGCCTGTGGTATTCAGGTCGGGGCTGCCTCTGCCGCGGTCCTGGCCGAGTAGTGTTTTTTATAGGGTATTATAGAATAATAGAAAATCTGTCTAGCTTTTAAAAGGGGAAGGAGGTGTAGAGCAGGTGCCAACAATCAGCCAACTGGTGAGACAGGGCCGCAGTGTAGTTGAGAAAAAGTCCCAGTCCCGCGCCCTACAGGAGTCACCCCAGAAACGTGGCGTTTGCACCAGGGTGTTCACAACTACCCCCAAGAAGCCCAACTCCGCCCTGAGGAAAGTGGCCAGGGTAAGGCTTACCAATGGCATCGAGGTTACCGCCTATATTCCCGGCATTGGCCATAACCTGCAGGAACACTCGGTCGTTTTGGTCCGGGGCGGCAGGGTCAAGGACCTGCCCGGGGTCAGGTATCATATCGTGCGGGGGGCCCTCGATGCGGCCGGTGTCCAGGATCGGATGCAAGCCCGGTCTAAATATGGTGTGAAGAAGCCGAAAAAATAGTTTTCCGTGGCGTAGATAATTTTGGTTAATTGTGGGAGAATAATGTTCTGGGAAAGGAGGGATGGGGATGCCGCGAAGGGGCCAAGTACCGAGACGGGAAGTGCTGCCTGATCCAGTGACCAACAGTAAGCTGGTTACCAGGTTGATAAATAAAGTTATGCTGGATGGCAAGAGGAGCATGGCGGCCAGGATCTGTTACGATGCCTTCGAGATCATCCGGGAAAAAACCGGCAAGGACCCGGTGGAAGTTTTTGAACAGGCGCTGAAGAATGTCATGCCCCTGGTGGAAGTCCGGGCCCGCCGGGTTGGGGGCGCCAACTACCAGGTGCCGGTGGAAGTGAGGCCGGAAAGGCGTACTTCCCTGGGCCTGCGCTGGCTGGTGGACTTCGCCCGCAAGCGGGGCGAACACACCATGAAGGAAAGGTTGGCTGCAGAGATTATGGACGCGGCCAATGGTACCGGTGGCGCCGTTAAGAGGAAGGAAGATACCCATAGGATGGCAGAAGCCAACAAGGCCTTTGCCCACTACCGCTGGTAGGGATGGGAGGCAGGAATGGTACCGTCTTGACAGCTGTTAATATTACAGGTAAAGGAGGGAAGGCAATGACGAGGACAATTTCTTTGGAAAAAACGCGCAACATCGGTATTATGGCTCACATCGACGCTGGCAAAACCACTACCACGGAAAGAATCTTATTCTATACCGGGCGGGTCCATAAGTTGGGCGAAGTCCACGACGGAGCAGCGACCATGGACTGGATGGAACAGGAACAGGAACGGGGGATCACCATTAC
>LFSN01000127.1:22861-25119 GCA_001513125.1 Clostridia bacterium DTU030 | reverse complement strand
GATGGTGCCATTGCTGTGTTTTGTGCCAAGGGTGGTGTAGAACCCCAGTCTGAGACCGTCTGGCGGCAGGCTGATAAATATCAAGTCCCGCGGATTGCCTATGTCAACAAAATGGATATTCTCGGTGCCGACTTTCACCGCTGTGTGGAAATGATCCGGGAGAGGCTCAAGGCTAATGCCGTGCCGGTACAGCTTCCCATCGGCAGGGAGGATAATTTTGTCGGTATGATCGACCTTCTCAATATGAGGGCAATAGTGTATACCGACGACCTGGGCACCGAGAGTGAGGTGTCCGAAATACCTGCTGAAATGCAGGAAGAAGCAGAGAGCTACCGGGAACAGCTCCTGGAGGCGGTGGCGGAAATTGATGAGGAACTGATGATTAAATACCTGGAAGGGGAAGAAATTTCTGTGCCCGAGCTCAAGGCAGCCATCCGCAGGGCCACCCTGGCCGTAAAGATGGTTCCTGTCTTCTGCGGCTCTTCCTACAGGAACAAGGGGGTCCAGCCCCTCCTGGATGCAGTCATTGACTACTTACCTGCACCAACAGATGTGCCCGACATCTATGGCATCAATCCCGAGACAGGGGAGGAAGAACATCGGGCCACCAGTGACGATGCCCCCTTTGCTGCTTTGGCCTTTAAGATTGCCACCGATCCCTATGTGGGCAGGTTGGCCTTTTTCCGGGTTTACTCGGGGACCCTGAAGGCGGGAAGCTATGTCTACAACGCCACCAGGGGTACCAGGGAGAGGATCGGCCGGCTGCTCAAGATGCATGCTAACCATCGGGAAGAAGTCGATGCCGTTTACACTGGAGATATTGCTGCGGCCATCGGTTTTAAACAGGTGACCACCGGCGATACCCTGTGCAGTCAAGAGGCTCCCATCCTGCTTGAATCGATGCAGTTTCCCGAACCGGTTATTTCAGTTGCCATCGAGCCCAAGACCAAGGCCGACCAGGATAAGATGGCCGTAGCCCTGGCCCGGCTGGCCGAAGAGGATCCTACCTTTAAGGTCCGTGTGGACCCGGAAACCGGTCAGAGTATTATCGAAGGGATGGGGGAACTCCACCTGGATATCATCGTTGACCGGCTTCTCAGGGAATTCAAGGTGGAAGCCAATGTCGGCAAACCCCAGGTGGCCTATAAGGAAACCATCACCAAGAAGGTTAAGGTGGAAGGGAAGTTCATCCGCCAGACTGGGGGCCGAGGCCAATATGGTCACGTCTGGCTCCAGCTGGAACCCCTGGAAAGGGGAGGCGGCTTCCAGTTTGAAGACAAGATCGTCGGCGGTGTTGTCCCCAGGGAATATATTCCAGCTGTGGAAGCAGGGGTCAAGGCGGCCATGGAAACGGGAGCCCTGGCGGGCTATCCCCTGGTTGACATCAAGGTCAGCCTGGTCGATGGTTCCTACCACGATGTGGACTCTTCCGAGATAGCCTTTAAAGCCGCTGGTTCTATAGCCCTCAAGGAAGGGGCCAGCAAGGCAGAGCCGGTGATCCTGGAACCCATAATGAAGGTTGAAGTTCTGGTTCCTGAGGAGTATATAGGGGATGTGATGGGAGATATCAACGGCCGCCGCGGACGGATCGAGGGTATAGAGCCCAGGGCGGGGATCCAGGCCATCAAGGGCTATGTCCCCCTGGCCGAAATGTTTGGCTATGCCACCGATCTTCGTTCCCGGACCCAGGGCCGTGGCAACTATACCATGGAGTTTTCCCATTACGAGCCCCTGCCGAAGAATATTGCCAGTGAATTGGTCAAGAACAATCTCTAATCCCTTTGGTTGCTGCCTGCAATAAATTTGCCTGACGGCCCTTGCAGACGGCCTGCAAATAAATCTATAATAACAAAAGCATAAATCCAAGGAGGATGAATCAGTATGGCAAAGCAAAAGTATGAACGGACAAAACCCCACGTGAACATTGGTACCATCGGTCACGTTGACCACGGTAAGACTACCCTGACTGCTGCTATTACCCGCTGCTTGAGCGCTGCCGGTGGGGCAGATTTTATCCCCTTCGATAAGATCGACAAGGCGCCGGAAGAAAGGGCAAGGGGTATTACCATTGCCACCTCCCACGTCGAGTATGAGACGGAAAACCGTCACTATGCCCACGTGGACTGCCCCGGCCACGCCGACTACGTCAAGAACATGATCACCGGTGCGGCCCAGATGGACGGTGCCATCCTGGTGGTTTCCGCCGCCGATGGTCCCATGCCCCAGACCCGGGAGCACATCCTCTTGGCCCGGCAGGT
>LFSN01000127.1:22423-22740 GCA_001513125.1 Clostridia bacterium DTU030 | reverse complement strand
GTACCCACCCCCGAACGGGATGTAGACAAACCCTTCCTGATGCCCATCGAAGACGTCTTCACCATCACCGGCCGGGGTACTGTCGTGACAGGCCGGGTGGAGCGGGGCAAGGTCAGGGTCCAGGATGAAGTTGAAATCATCGGTATGCAGGATGAAGTCAAGAAGACCGTTGTCACCGGTGTCGAGATGTTCCGGAAGATCCTCGACGAAGGTCTGGCTGGGGACAACATCGGTGTCCTCCTCCGGGGTATCGACAGGGACGAAGTGGAAAGGGGACAGGTTCTGGCCAAGCCGGGCTCCATCAAGCCCCACACCAA
>LFSN01000127.1:19082-22372 GCA_001513125.1 Clostridia bacterium DTU030 | reverse complement strand
ACCACCGACGTTACCGGCACCATTACCCTGCCGGAAGGTGTCGAGATGGTCATGCCTGGGGACAACATCACCATGGAAATCGAACTCATTACCCCCATCGCCATTGAAGAGGGTCTGCGCTTTGCCATCCGGGAAGGCGGCCGGACCGTCGGGGCCGGGGTTGTCTCCGAGATTATTGAGTAATTGCTTGTTTCGGAAAGGCAGACAGTATCGCCTTTCACAAGCGATACTGTCTCTACCTTTCCTTTTTCTGGCGTGAAAGAGGCTGTTATTGCGATGAGGTGAGAGGTTGCCGACCTGCGGGTTGGGTAATTTTCACTGAGAAGGTCCGTGTCAATCGGGCGCAAAGGAGGGTGGAAGATGCCACAGCAAAATATTAGGATCAGGCTCAAGGCTTATGAACACAGTATTTTGGATCAATCGGCAGAGAAAATTGTCGAGACTGCCAAAAGGACGGGGGCTAGGGTTTCCGGGCCCATTCCTTTGCCGACAGAAAGAAGTGTTTACACTGTCCTGAGGGCCCCCCACAAGTATAAAGACTCCCGCGAGCAGTTTGAGATGAGGGTACACAAACGCCTTATCGACATTCTAGACCCTACCCCCAAGACGGTAGATGCCTTGATGCGTTTGGATTTACCCGCCGGTGTGGACATTGAAATCAAACTGTAGTAGTTTCCCCATGTCCCAATTGCGGTTGTTAGGAGGTGGCAAGTGATGGCGAAAGGCATTTTGGGGCGCAAACTGGGTATGACCCAGATCTTTAATGAGGACGGGACGGTAGTTCCTGTTACAGTACTGGAAGCAGGTCCCTGTACCGTCGTCCAGAAAAAGAGCGTCGAGACCGATGGTTACAATTCCATCCAGGTGGGTTTCGGTGAAGTTAAGCGGGCCAGGGTCAACAAGCCCCGCCAGGGACACTTTGACCGGGCCGGCGTGGAACCACTGAGGCACCTGCGGGAATTTAAGGTAGATAATCCAGAGGAATATGAGGTTGGTCAGGTAATAAAGGTTGACGTCTTTGCCCCGGGGGAGAAGGTGCACGTTACCGGCACATCTCGGGGCAAGGGTTTTGCTGGCCCGATGAAGAGGTGGGGATTTGCCCGTGGGCCCATGAGCCACGGCTCCAAGTATCACCGGGGCACCGGGTCCCTGATGACCCTCATGACCAGGGTCCCCCGGGGCCGGAAGATGCCGGGCCGTATGGGTGGAGAAAGGGTTACCGTCAGGAACCTGGAGGTTGTACGGGTAGATCCGGAGCGGAATCTCCTTTTGGTTAAAGGGGCCGTACCGGGAGTAAGGGGAGGCCTGGTGACCATTAGGGGTGCAGACCGCTAAGACCGGTTTCCCCTCCGCCCCCAACAAAGTGGAAAGGAGGATGGGTCATGCCGAAGGTAGCAGTATACAATATTGAAGGCCAACAGGTCGGCGAAATAGAATTGGCCGACACTGTTTTTGGTGCCGAGGTCAACGAGGCGGCAATAAAACAGGTAGTTGACATGCAGTTAGCCAACCGCAGAAGGGGTACGGCCAGTACCAAGGGCCGGGGTGAAGTCAGGGGTGGCGGGCGGAAACCCTGGCGGCAGAAGGGTACCGGACGGGCCCGGCACGGGAGCAGAAGGTCACCCATCTGGCGCGGCGGGGCCGTTATCTTTGGGCCGAAACCCCGGGACTACAGCTTTACTGTTCCCAAGAAGCTCAAGCGCACTGCCCTGCGTTCTGCCCTTTCGGCCAAGGTGGCTGCGGGAGAATTGACCGTGTTGGAAGGCCTGGAATTTGACACACCCCGGACGAAAAGGATGGTAGAGATCCTGCGGAACTTGCAGATTTCCGGGAAGGCCCTGATTGTCACCGGCCTGCCCGATCTTAAGGTGGCCAAATCGGCCCGCAATATTCCCGGGGTAAAATCCCTCCCGGTCAATAATCTCAACGTCTACGATCTTCTCCTGCACGAGCGGCTGGTTTTGACAAAGGACGCAGTGGCAAAAGTGGAGGAGGTGCTAGGGTAATGCAGTCACCTTGGGACATCATCAGGCGGCCCCTCGTCACTGAAAAGGCCATGCGTTTGGTGGGAGAAAACAAGTATTCCTTTGAAGTGGACAGGAACGCCAATAAAACGGAAATTAAACAGGCCATCGAGGCCATATTCAAGGTCAAGGTAAAAAAGGTCCAGACCCTGCAGATGCCGGCAAAACCCAAGCGGCTGGGCCGGTATGTGGGCAAGCGGTCGGGTTGGAAAAAGGCAATTGTTACCTTGGAAGAAGGGCAAACACTGCCATTCTTTGAAGGAGCATAGGAATTATCCATTCCATCAACTAGTTTTAGTTGGCAATTAGGTAAGGGAGGGAATGTCTAGATGGCAGTCAAGAAATATAAGCCTACCTCCCCCGGACGTCGTTTTATGACGGTATCTACCTTTGAAGATATTACCAAAAAGGAGCCGGAAAAGTCCCTTTTGGAACCCCTCAAGAAGTCAGGAGGACGGAACCAGCAGGGGCGGATTACAGTCCGGCACCGGGGCGGTGGGCATAAACGCATGTACCGGCTGATTGATTTCCGCCGGGATAAAGATGGAGTACCGGCCAAGGTGGCCAGTATCGAATACGATCCAAACCGTTCTGCCCGGATTGCCCTACTCCACTATGCCGATGGGGAGAAGCGCTATATCCTTGCTCCCCTGGGGCTGGAAGTAGGCAGTGTGGTGGAATCGGGGCCCGATGCCGACATCAAGGTCGGAAACTGCCTTCCCTTGCAGGATATACCCCTGGGCACCATGATCCACAACATCGAACTGCAGCCGGGCAAGGGCGGCCAGCTGGTTCGTTCGGCGGGGACCGCAGCCCAGCTTTTGGCCAAGGAAGGAAACTACGCCCATATTCGTCTTCCTTCCGGCGAAGTGAGGCTGGTCCATGTACGCTGCCGGGCCACCATCGGCCAGGTGGGGAATGTGGAGCATGAGAATATTAGCCTGGGCAAGGCGGGGCGCTCCCGCTGGCTGGGCATTCGTCCCGGCGTACGGGGCGTTGTCATGAACCCCGTTGATCACCCCCACGGGGGCGGTGAAGGTAAATCTACCGCCGGACGCCATCCGGTTACACCCTGGGGCAAGCCTACTCTGGGTGCCAGGACCAGGAAGAAAAAGGCTTCGGATCGGTTGATTGTAAAGCGGCGGGGTAAGTAGCTTATGGGAAGGGGGTCTTGACATGGGCAGATCACTGAAGAAGGGACCGTATGTCCACCCCAGCTTAATGAAAAAAATCCGGGAAATGAATGCCAAGAAGGAAAAGAAGGTC
>LFSN01000127.1:0-19019 GCA_001513125.1 Clostridia bacterium DTU030 | reverse complement strand
CACAAGCTGGGCGAATTTGCACCAACCCGTACCTTCAGGGGCCACGGTGCCCATACGGAACGATCTACAGCCCTAAAATAAGGACGAGGGGGGGCGATGAACTGTGGAAGCAAAGGCAGTTGCACGTTTTGTTCGCATTGCACCACGGAAGGTGCGCATTGTAACGGACCTGATCCGGGGTAAAGACGTAGATGAGGCCTTGGCTATCTTAAGGTTTACCCCGAAGCGGGGAGCCAGGCTGCTGGAAAAGGTTTTACGTTCTGCCATTGCCAATGCCCAGAACAACTACGATATGGATCCCGGAGCATTATATGTAAAAAGGGTCTACGTTGATGAGGGTCCGACCCTGAAGCGCTACCGTCCACGGCGGATGGGAATGGCTTATCCAATCCTGAAGCGGACCAGTCACATCAGTGTAGTCCTCGCGGAAAGATAAAGGAAAGTAAGGAGGGATATTAGTGGGTCAAAAGGTGAATCCAATCGGTCTCCGGACTGGCATCATCAAGGACTGGAAGGCCAGATGGTATGCCGACAAGGATTATGCCGACCTCCTCCATGAGGACCTGGCGATTCGCAGGCACATTAAACAGAAACTGTACCAGGCAGGCATCTCTGCGGTGGAGATTGAGCGGGCGGCAAACCGGGTCCGGCTTACGGTACACACTGCCAAACCGGGGATCGTTATCGGCCGGGGTGGTTCCGGTGTGGAAGCTCTGCGTAAAGAACTGGAAGAAATGACCGGCAGGCAGATCCATATTAATATCGAAGAAGTGAAGGTTCCGGAACTCGATGCCCAGCTGGTGGCAGAGAATATTGCGGGACAGCTGGAAAGGCGTATTGCTTTTCGCCGGGCCATGAAACAGGCCATAGCCCGGTCAATGCGGATGGGGGCCAAAGGAATTAAGGTGGCCTGCAGTGGGCGCCTCGGGGGAGCAGAAATGGCCCGCCGGGAAGTCTACCATGAGGGATCGGTACCCCTGCAGACACTGCGGGCTGACATCGATTACGGTACAGCAGAAGCAGATACGACCTATGGCAAGATAGGAGTCAAGGTTTGGATTTATAAAGGTGAAGTACTTCCTACGGCAACAAAGCAAGCTGCTGCGGAAGGGGGAGAATAAGGATGCTGATGCCCAAAAGGGTTAAATACCGCCGCCAGCACCGGCCCAAAAAGATCGGTAAGGCAACACGGGGAACAGAAGTAGCCTTTGGCCAGTACGGCCTCCAGGCCCTGGAACCGGCCTGGGTGACCAGCCGTCAAATCGAGGCGGCCAGGACCGCCATGACCCGGTATATGCGGAGGGGCGGCAAGGTCTGGATTAAGATCTTCCCCGACAAGCCCATAACCGCCAAACCGGCGGAAACCAGGATGGGCAAGGGGAAGGGCTCCCCCGAGTATTGGGTTGCCGTTGTTAAGCCGGGCCGGGTCATGTTTGAGGTGGCCGGAGTAGCGGAAGAGGTGGCCCGGGAGGCACTGCGTTTGGCTTCCCACAAGCTTCCTCTGAAAACTAGATTCGTAAAACGTCAAGAAGTGGGTGAGGCCGATGAAAGCTGAGGCACTGCGTGACCTGACCGATCAGGAATTGCAGGAAAAGCTGAACGACTTCAAAGAGGAGTTGTTTAATTTAAGATTTCAGTTGGCCACAGGTCAATTGGAGAATCCCCTCCGGATCCGCAACGTCAGGAAAACCATTGCCCGGATTAAGACAATCCTGCGGGAGCGGGAGCTTGCGAAAGAGCGGGCATGACAGGGAAAGGGGGCAGAAGGATGGGCGAGAAAAGCGGCCGCAAGGTGCGTTATGGAACCGTTGTCAGCGATAAAATGGATAAGACCGTCGTGGTAGCCATAGAGAGAATGGTCCAGCACCCACTCTACAAGCGGACCATCAGGCGGACGACCAAGCTCAAGGCCCATGACGAACACAATAGCTGTGGAATCGGCGATCGGGTCAAGATAGAATCGACCAGACCCTTGAGCAAGGAGAAGAGATGGCGGGTCGTGGAAATAGTGGAAAAGGCCCGGTAGGAGGCCGAAGAGCTACCAGCTACCACAGTCCTGAAGGGGGGTTGCGCCATGATTCAACAGGAGTCCAGGCTAAAGGTAGCCGATAATACTGGAGCAAAGGAACTTTTGTGTATCCGTGTTCTGGGTGGTTCCAAACGGCGCTATGCCAACATTGGCGATATAATCATCGCTACTGTCAAACAGGCAACGCCAGGGGGAGTTGTCAAGAAGGGCGATGTAGTGAAGGCTGTAGTCGTTAGGACAAAACAGGGCCTGCGCCGGCCCGATGGTACCCATATAAAATTTGACGAGAACGCTGCCGTTATCATCAAAGACGATAAAGAACCAAGGGGAACCCGGATCTTTGGTCCTGTGGCCCGGGAACTCCGGGATAAGGAGTTCATGAAGATTATTTCCCTGGCACCGGAGGTGCTGTAGGAGACTGCCGGGAAGGAGGGAGAGAAGTAATGCAACCTAGGCTCAAGATTAAGAAAGGGGACACAGTGCTCGTCCTGGCGGGGAAGGATAAGGGGGAAAAGGGCAAGGTCCTGCAGGTAATTCCCTCGAAGAGGCGGGTTATCGTGGAAGGAGTAAATCTGGTGAAAAAGCACACCCGGGCGACGCCCCAGATGCCCCAGGGTGGCATCGTGACCATGGAAGCTCCTATCCATGTCTCCAATGTCATGTTGGTCTGCACAAAATGTGGAAAACCCACCCGCACCGGGGCCAAGGTACTAGCCGACGGAAAAAAGGTACGGGTTTGCAAACGTTGTGAAGAAGTGATCGATAAATAAATGTCGGAAGGGAGGTTGTGCCGGTGGGTCTAAGAGAGCGCTACCAAAAAGAAGTTGTCCCGGCCATGATCCAGAGATTCGGCTACAAGAACATTATGGAAGTACCCCGCCTGGAGAAGGTCGTTGTTAACATGGGGGTCGGGGAGGCCATCCAAAACCCGAAACTCCTCGACGCTGCCGTCAATGATCTGTCAGTTATAACGGGGCAGAAACCCATTATAACCAGGGCGAAGAAATCCATTGCCAATTTTAAACTGCGGGCCGGGATGCCCATCGGGTGCAAGGTAACTTTGCGGGGACAGAGGATGTACGATTTCCTCGAAAAGCTCTTCAATGTTGCCCTCCCCCGGGTCCGGGACTTTCGCGGTGTTTCACCCCGTTCCTTCGATGGCAGGGGCAACTACAGCCTGGGGGTAAGGGAGCAGCTAATTTTCCCCGAGATTGACTACGATCAGGTGGAAAAGATCCGGGGTCTGGATATTGTTATCGTTACCAGTGCGAAGAACGATGAAGAGGCAAGGGAACTCTTGCGCTTGCTGGGGATTCCCTTTAGACCCGAATAAAGGGGGGAAGAGGATGGCCAGAAAGGCACTGATCCAGAAGTGGAAGAGAGGGTCTAAATACAAAGTACGGGAATACAACCGGTGCCGGATTTGTGGCCGGTCCCGGGCCTACCTGCGCAAATTTGGCATGTGCCGGATCTGTTTCCGGGAAAGGGCCAATCGGGGCGAGATCCCCGGCATCACCAAAGCCAGTTGGTGAGGCCAGCATCTTACGGGGGTAGGAAGGAGGTAAATGCAACATGACCATGACGGACCCTATTGCCGATATGCTGACCAGGATCAGAAATGCCACCATGGTTTACCACGACAGCGTGGAAGTACCCTGCTCCAAGCTGAAGCTGGCTATGGCGGAGATCCTGAAGAAGGAAGGCTATATCCGTGACTATACAAAGGTAGAGGACAACAAGCAGGGCATCTTACGTATCTACTTGAAGTACGGCCCCAACCAGGAGAGGGTTATCGGCGGGTTAAAGCGCATCAGTAAGCCGGGCTTAAGGGTGTACGCCAAAAAGGACGAAATTCCCCGTGTCCTGGGCGGGTTGGGAATAGCAATTATCTCAACCTCCAAGGGGCTCATGACCGACCGGCAGGCCCGGGAGGAGGGCGTCGGCGGCGAGGTCTTGTGTTACGTATGGTAAAGGGGCTTGCCTCGGGGCAGGCTGGTAAACAATTCTAGGACCCTTTTCAGGCTGTTCCGGCCGTAAATCCCTGACCTTTTTTGCAAGGCCGGGGCAGAACCGGCGGCCTGGGCAAAGGCTGACAGGGGTCAAAGGTGTAGGAGGTGGAAAGATGTCCCGGATCGGAAGGTTACCGATAGAGATTCCCCAGGGGGTGCAAGTGAACCTGGTGGATAATCATATAACCGTCAAAGGGCCCAAGGGGGAGCTGCAGAGGGATCTCCCCGCTGAAATAAAAGTGGAAGTACAGGACAACCAGATAGTGGTAACCCGGCCCTCGGAAGAGCGGGAACACAAGGCCCTCCATGGTTTGACAAGGACCCTGGTGGCCAATATGGTCGAAGGGGTTACCAAGGGCTTTGAAAAGAAGCTGGAGATTGTAGGTGTCGGTTACCGGGCTGCCCTGCAGGGAAATAAGCTGGTACTCCAGATGGGCTATTCCCACCCGGTGGAAATCACTCCTCCAGCCGGAATTGAAATTGAGGTGCCGGCGCCTACCAGGATCACCGTCAAGGGGATCGACAAGGAAAAGGTAGGGGCCCTGGCTGCCGACATCCGGGCCGTAAGGCCACCGGAACCTTACAAGGGCAAGGGTATTCGCTATGAGGGCGAATATGTCCGCCGCAAGGTCGGTAAGGCCGGCGCCTAAATGGCTGTCAGGCAGCATCGCAATTTGATCTGGAGAAAGGAGTGAAGCCAGGATGCCTAAGGTAAGTCGTAATGCAGCCAGAAAGACACGGCATATGCGGGTGCGGAACAGGGTATTTGGTACGGAGGAACGCCCGCGGCTCAATGTTTTTCGTAGCCTTAATCATATCTATGCCCAGATTATCAATGACCAGACCCACAGTACCCTGGTTGCGGCATCGAGTCTGGATCCGGAACTCAAGGGAACAATCGCCAGTGGGGGAAATATAGCTGCTGCCAGAGAAGTAGGTGCCCTGCTGGCCAAGAAGGCCCTGGCCAAGGGGATAACCAAGGTAGTTTTTGACCGGGGTGGTTATAAGTACCACGGCCGGGTGGCTGCCCTGGCAGAAGCGGCGCGGGAAGCCGGGCTGGAATTTTAGCTGAAAGGGAGGGATAGATATGCAGAGGGAAGAGAACACTGCACCAGAGCTTGAGGAAAAGGTTGTGGCCATCAATCGGGTCGCCAAGGTTGTCAAGGGTGGCCGGCGTTTCAGCTTCAGCGCCCTGGTTGTAGTTGGCGACAAGAACGGCCGGGTAGGCTTTGCCCTCGGCAAGGCAGGGGAGGTCCCCGAGGCCATCCGCAAGGGTGTTGAAGGGGCCAAGAAGAATATGATCGAAGTTCCCATCCAGGGAACCACCATTCCCCATGAGATCATCGGTCGCTTTGGCGCCGGGAAGGTACTCCTGAAGCCGGCTGCCGAAGGTACGGGGGTTATCGCCGGCGGACCGGTTAGGGCAGTTTTAGAATTGGCGGGGATTCGGGACATTCTGACCAAGTCCCTGGGGTCTGCCAATGCCATCAATATGGTTCGGGCGACGGTAGAAGGGCTCAAGTCCTTGAAGACTCCCCGGGAGGTGGCCAGACTGCGGGGCATACCGGAGGAAAAGTTGTTAGGCTAGGAGGTCGTAGAAATGGCAGCATTGAAGATTACCCTGAAGCGCAGCCTGATCGGTACCCGGCCCAAGCAGCGGGCGACGGCCAAGGCCCTGGGGTTAACTAAGCTGCACAAAAGCGTTATTCATAAGGATAATCCCCAAATCAGGGGCATGATTGCCAAGATCAATCATCTGGTCGAAGTTGAGGAAGTAGCAGAAGAGTAGCCCCACGGCCCTCTGGGTCAGGGTGATAACAGGCGCGCCCGGTAGGGGTGAGCAAACAAGGGGAAAGTTATTTCTCTTCAAGGGGGTGGAAGTGTGAAACTCCATGAACTAAAACCACAGGTTGGGGAAAAGAAAAGCCGCAAGCGCGTTGGCAGGGGCATCGGCTCAGGACTGGGGAAAACCTCTGGCCGCGGCCACAAGGGACAGAAGGCCCGTTCCGGCGGGGGCGTCCGCCCTGGCTTTGAAGGTGGCCAAAATCCCTTGTATGTCAGACTTCCCAAGCGTGGTTTCAAGAATATCTTCCGGAAGGAATTTGTCGAAGTAAACATCGAGGAACTGAATCGTTTTGCCGATGATACCATAGTTACCCCTGAATTATTGCTGGAAAGTGGTATAATTAAAAAGGTTAAGGATGGCGTAAAGATCCTGGGTAAGGGTGAATTGGAGAAGAAGCTGGAGGTCAGAGCCAACCGTTTCAGTAAGTCCGCTGTGGAAAAAATCACTGCAGCGGGTGGAAAGGCTGAGGTGATTTAGGTGTTAGCAGCCCTGCGCAACGCTTGGAGGATTCCGGAGCTGCGGCAGCGGATCAAGTATACTTTTTTGATGTTTTTGGTCTTTAGAATTGGCACCCATGTTCCAGTACCCAATATCGATATTGCCAAGATCCAGGAATTTTTAGAAGCAGGGACCCTCTTTGGTTTCCTCGACCTCTTTTCCGGGGGGGCCCTCAAGAGCTTTTCCATCTTCGCCCTCAGCATAACGCCCTATATTACTGCCTCCATCATCATGCAGCTTTTGACCATTGTGATTCCCAGGCTGGAGGAATTGGCCAAGGAGGGTGAAGAGGGACGGAAGAAGCTGGCCCAGTACACCCGCTATGGGACTGTCGTTCTGGCCTTTATCCAGGCAGTAGGAATGAGTCTCTGGATGCGCAATGCCGTAATCGACCCTTCGCCCTTGACCTTCTTTGTCATTGCCGTCACCCTGACGGCGGGAACCACCTTTTTGATGTGGTTGGGAGAGCAGATTACGGAGAAGGGAATCGGCAACGGGATATCCCTCATTATTTTCGCCGGGATAGTTTCCCAACTGCCCAGCGGGTTGGGCAAGATTATCGGTTATATGCAGGTGAGGGCCATCAATATCCTGAACATCCTGGCCCTCCTGGCAGTGGCCCTGCTGGTGGTTATAGCCGTCATTTATATCCAGGAAGGGGAACGCCGGATTACCGTCCAGTATGCCAAAAGGGTAGTGGGGCGGAAAATCTACGGCGGTCAGAGCACCCACATTCCCTTGAAGGTAAACCAGGCCGGTGTGATCCCCATTATCTTCGCCAGCTCTGTGCTGATGTTTCCTGGTACAGTGGCCCAGTTTATTAACCATCCCTGGGCCCAGGCGGTGGCCGCCTGGCTGCAGTTTGGGACACCCCTGCATACCATCCTCTATGTCCTCCTGACCATCTTTTTCACCTACTTCTATACGGCCATCACCTTCAATCCCATGGAAGTGGCTGACAATATGAAGAAGTATGGTGGCTTTATACCCGGGCTTCGCCCCGGCAGGAGGACGGCCGAGTACATTGATCGGATCTTGAGCCGACTGACTCTGGCCGGTGCCATCTTTATCTCAGCTATTGCCGTCATGCCGGTCTTTATTGGGGCGATAACCGGTATCCAGGGCATCTACTTCGGCGGTACCGGTGTCCTCATTGTCGTCGGTGTGGCCCTGGAAACCATGAAACAGCTGGAAGCTTACATGCTCATGCGGCATTACGAAGGCTTTATGAAGAAGTAGTACCGGTGGTTGGAAGGGGAGGGAGGCAAATGCGCCTGATTATGCTGGGCCCTCCGGGAGCAGGAAAGGGAACCCAGGGTGGGATGCTCGCCCGGGCTTTAGAGGTCCCCCACATCGCTACCGGCGATATCTTCCGGCAGGCGGTCAGAGAAGAAACGGAATTGGGACGAAGGGCTAAATCATATCTCGAGCAGGGTGAACTGGTTCCCGACGAAATAGTTGTGGGGATTGTGCTGGAGCGGCTCCAGAAGCCCGACTGTGGGAAGGGCTTTATCCTCGATGGTTTTCCCCGTACTGTCCAGCAGGCAGAGGCCCTGGAGGAGTTTTTACAAAAAGAGGGTAAGGCACTGACGGGTGTCATCCTCCTCGATGTTGACCCGGAAGTGCTGGTAGAGAGGCTGACGGGCCGCCGGGTTTGCCGCCAGTGCGGTGCCACCTACCACGTCCGGAACATGCCTCCCAGGGAGGAAGGCCGTTGTGATGAGTGTGGCGGCGAGCTGTACCAGCGGGAGGATGACAGGGAAGAGACTGTGCGGCACCGCCTGGATGTCCATGAAAGGCAGACCAGGCCCCTGAGAGACTACTATGAAAAACAGGATCTGCTCCATGTCTTTGATGCAGCCCAACCCATCGAAGATGTCTTTGCGGCCATTATGGAGCAACTGGGGAGAGGGCGATGATGATCCTTTTGAAATCGAGGCAGGAAATAGCAATTATGGCTGAAGCCGGCCGGCTGGTAGCAGCTACCCTGGCCGAGCTGAAGCGGGTAATTGAACCTGGTATTACAACCCGGGAACTGGATGAGATAGCAGCCTCCTTTATTGCCAGAAATGGGGGCAGGGCAGTCTTTAAAGGATACCAGGGTTTTCCTGCCAGCATCTGCACCTCCATCAATGAAGAGGTGGTCCATGGTATTCCTGGGTTAAGACAACTAAAAAATGGAGATATTATTAGTATTGATGTCGGCGTGGAAATTAATGGTTATGTTGGGGATGCGGCCATTACAGTACCGGTAGGTGAAGTGGAACCGGAAATCCTGCGCTTACTTCAGGTTACCGAGGGATCCCTGGCCCGGGGAATAGCCCAGGCCAAGGTGGGTAACCGCTTGTCCGACATTTCCCATGCGATCCAGACCTATGTGGAGAGCAATAATTTTTCCGTTGTGCGGGATTATGTCGGCCACGGTATCGGTCGCCAAATGCACGAGGCTCCCCAGATCCCAAATTTCGGCCCCCCGGGGCGTGGTCCCAGGCTGGAGGAAGGGATGGTACTGGCCATCGAACCCATGGTCAATATGGGGACTTATCATGTCAGAACCCTAGATGACGGCTGGACGGTAGTGACCCAGGACGGCAAACCCTCTGCCCATTTTGAACACAGTGTCGCTATCACTACAGACGGCCCTGTTATCCTGACCAGCTTAGGTTCGGGGGAGGGAAGAGAAAATGACAGTGAGTAGGCTCAGGCTCGGACAGTTGGTCAGTTCCCGAGCCGGGAGGGATTGTGGCCAGCGGTACCTCGTCGTAGGCAAGTCTGGCGATCGCTTTGTGCTGCTAGCCAACGGGAAAACGCGAAAAATCGCAGCACCGAAGAAAAAGAACATCAGGCATTTGATCTTCCATCCCGCCGTTGCCGAGGTAATAGAGGAAAAGTTGACAGCCGGGGAAGAGGTTACCGACGAGGAGGTCCGCTCGGCCTTGGCTGAATTGGTAGAGGAACAAGGGTTTTCCTTGCCCACATAAGGAGGGTGAGAAACAGCATGTCCAGGGATGATGTTATCGAAGTCGAAGGTAGGGTTATTGAACCTTTACCCAACGCCATGTTTCGGGTAGAATTGGATAATGGCCATAGGATCCTGGCCCATGTTTCGGGGAAAATACGGATGCACTTTATTCGTATCCTGGCCGGTGATCGGGTTCGGGTTGAGCTTTCACCTTACGACTTGACCCGTGGCCGGATTACCTATCGGTATAAGTAAAGGCGAAATCGGGAAAAGGAGAGTTGGCGATGAAGGTAAAGCCTTCGGTTAAACCTATTTGTGAAAAATGTAAGGTTATAAGGCGTAAAGGAAGGGTTATGGTTATTTGTGAAAATCCCAAGCACAAGCAGCGGCAGGGATAGGCGACGGGTAGAAGCCTGTGGCTGTAAGGTTTCCCAGCTATTACAACAGGAGGTGAAGGTAAGACATGGCACGTATTGCCGGGGTGGACTTACCCAGGGATAAACGAGTTGAGGTAGCATTGACTTATATCTACGGGATTGGACGCAGCACTGCCTCGAAGATAGTCAGGGAAGTGGGAGTCAATGCCGACACCAGAGTCCGGGACCTTACCGAGGATGAAGTAGGCAGGTTGCGGGAATATATCGACAAGAATGTAAAGGTTGAAGGGGATGCCCGCCGGGATGTTGCCCTTGATATCAAGCGTTTGATTGAAATTGGCTGTTATCGTGGTATTAGGCATCGGCGGGGCATGCCGGTGCGGGGCCAGAGGACCAAGACCAATGCCCGTACCAGGAAGGGCCCCAAGAAGACCGTCGGCGTAAGGCGGGGTAGATAACAAATTTTGGTCTAAAGGAGGGACAAACTATGGCGAAGCGACCAGCCCAGAGGGTAAAGAGGCGGGAGCGGAAGAACGTGGAACGTGGGGTAGCCCATATCCGCTCTACCTTTAATAATACCATAATTACCATTACCGACAGGAACGGGAACACCATCTCCTGGGCCAGCGCCGGGGGTGCTGGTTTCAAGGGATCACGGAAGGGAACACCCTTTGCTGCCCAGCTGGCGGCAGAGGCAGCGGCCAAACAGGCCATGGAGCACGGAATGCGGGAAATTGAAGTCAATGTAAAGGGTCCCGGAGCAGGACGGGAAGCAGCCATCCGTTCCCTGCAGGCGGCCGGCCTGGAGGTAAGTGTCATCAAGGATGTCACACCCATTCCCCATAACGGCTGCCGTCCCCCCAAACGGAGGAGAGTGTAAGCTTTCTAGCAAAACTGGCAAGATACCACCCGCGTGCGGGAAAAACTGGAGGTGTTAATTGAGTTATGGCAAGATATACAGGCCCTGCCTGCAGGCTCTGCCGGCGGGAAGGGATCAAACTCTTTCTTAAAGGAGATAAATGCTATACAGACAAGTGCCCCATTGACCGCCGGGCTTACGCCCCCGGTGAGCACGGACAGGGGCGGCGGAGAAAACTTTCCGAGTACGGCTTGCAGCTGCGGGAGAAACAGAAGGCCAAGAGGTTGTATGGTCTCCTGGAGAAACAATTCCACCGCTATTATATCCTGGCAAGCAGGCAGAAGGGTGTAACCGGGGAGAACCTTCTGATCCTTTTGGAAAGCCGCCTGGACAATGTGGTTTACCGCCTGGGCTATGCCAGTTCCAGGAAAGAGGCCAGGCAGCTGGTTCTCCACGGCCATTTTGCCGTCAACGGACGCAAGGTCAACATTCCTTCCTATCGGGTTAAACCAGGTGACGTCATAGAAGTGAGGGAAAAGAGCAGGAATAGTGCCAAGTTCAAGGAGCTGGCGGAACTGGCGGCAGATAAGGTTGTCCCCCCCTGGTTGGAACAGGACCTGGAAAAAATGGGGGGAACCGTCCTGCGGCTGCCGACACGGGAAGAAATTGACGTGCCGGTGGAAGAACATCTCATCGTTGAGCTTTACTCCAAGTAATAGGGTATCGGTATTTTGTTCCCGCCCTCTATACTGCTCAAATCCTCCAGGGATTGCCTACCCTATCCTCTCTTCCATAAGGGCGTCGCGGGTTACGAGAAGGAGGGTTACAAAATAGAATGATTGAGATTGAAAAGCCGAAAATTGAAGTGATGGAGTTGGCAGAGGACAACACCTATGGTAAGTTTGTCATTGAACCCCTGGAGAGGGGATATGGCACGACCCTTGGCAACTCCTTGCGGCGGATACTCCTATCCTCCCTGCCGGGAGCAGCAGTGACCTCAGTCAAAATTGAGGGCGTCCTCCATGAGTTTTCGACCATTCCCGGCGTGGTGGAGGATGTGCCTGAGATCATCCTCAACCTCAAGGAATTGGCCTTAAAAATCCATGGTGACGGTCCCCGGAAGATCAATATCGATTTTGAAGGCGAAGGAGTAATAACGGCAGGAGATATTACCACCGATCCTGACATTGAAATTTTAAATCCCGACCTTGTCATCGCAACCTTGGAAGAAGGCGCCCACCTGCAAATGGAAATCACTGTGGACAAGGGGCGCGGCTACCGGCCGGCCGAGCGGAACAAGACAGATACCGATCCCATCGGCACCATCCCTGTGGATTCCATCTTTACTCCTATTCCCAAGGTCAACTATCAGGTCGAGCACACCCGGGTAGGCCAGATGACCGACTATGACAAGCTCGTTTTGGAAGTATGGAGTAATGGCAGTATCCGTCCCGATGAAGCCATCAGCCTGGCGGCAAAAGTTCTTTCCGAGCACCTCATGCTCTTTATCGAGCTGACGGAAACCGCCGAGGATGTAGAGATAATGGTGGAGAAGGAAGAAGATGAAAAGGATAAGGTCCTGGAAATGACCATCGAAGAGCTGGATCTTTCCGTCCGTGCCTATAACTGTCTGAAAAGGGCCGGCATCAATAATGTCAGTGAATTGATCCAGAAGACGGAGGAAGACATGCTCAAGGTAAGAAATCTGGGGAAAAAGTCCCTGGAAGAGGTACAGACGAAACTGGCCTCCCTGGGCCTTTCCCTGAAGGAAAAGGAAGAATAGAAATAGCTGTAGAGAAGGAGGCGAGTCCCATGGCCTATCGGAAACTCGGACGCACCACCTCCCACCGGGAAGCAATGTTCAGGAACGCCCTTGTTTCCTTATTCCGCTACGAACGGCTCAAGACCACCGAAGCCAAAGCGAAGGAAATTCGCTCCCTGGCGGAAAAGCTCATCAGTCTTGGCAAGCGGGGAGATCTACATGCCCGGCGCCAGGCTGCATATTACGTCCAGGACAAGGATGTACTGAAGAAACTCTTCGACGAAATTGCCCCCACTTACCAGGACCGGCAGGGCGGCTATACCCGCATACTGAAATTGGGGCCCCGCCGGGGTGATGGTGCTCCCCAGGTGATTTTGGAACTGGTGAAGTAAAAGCCGACAGGGACCGTGGCCTGGATGGTTGCCAGCTCCCTTTCCATAGGTTTGGGGGCTGGTTTAAGCCCACAGGAGGTCCCTATTTTATTAAAAAGCAGGTGGTCGCTGTGGCGGCGGGAGAAACCATGTTCAGGATTGTCGGACTTAGTCACTACTATAACGAAGGCCAGGAAAACCAGGTAGCAGCCCTGGCTGATATAAATTTGGAGATTAAACGGGGTGAGTTCGTCACCATTATCGGCACCAACGGCTCGGGGAAATCCACCCTGGCCAAACACCTCAACGCCCTCTTGCTGCCTTCCAAGGGGCGGGTACTGGTCAAGGACATGGATACCAGGGATGCCGCAAAACTCTGGGAGATCCGGCAGACGGTAGGGATGGTTTTCCAAAACCCCGACAACCAGATTGTGGCCACGACGGTGGAAGAAGATGTGGCCTTTGGACCTGAGAATCTGGGTATCCCCCCGGCGGAAATCCGGCGGCGGGTTGATGAAGCCCTGGCTGTGGTGGATATGGCAGAATACAAGCAGGCGGCCCCCCACCTCCTCTCCGGGGGGCAGAAACAGCGCATTGCCATTGCCGGGGTAATTGCCATGCGCCCCGAATGTATTGTTTTGGATGAGCCGACGGCCATGCTGGACCCCTCGGGCCGGGAAGAGGTGATGGCAACGGTCCTGAAGCTGAACCGGGAAGAGGGGATTACGGTAGTCCACATCACCCACTACATGGAAGAGGCCGTCTGGTCGGATCGGATCCTGGTCATGGATGCTGGGAGAATTGTCCTGGCCGGCAAGCCCCGGGAAATTTTCAGCCGGGTGGAGGAGATCAAGGCCATCGGCCTGGATGTACCCCAGGTGACGGATCTGGCCGCCCGCCTGCAGCGGGATGGACACCCCCTGCCGGCGGGGATTTTAACGGTGGAAGAGATGGTGAAGGAACTATGTCAATTAGGATAGAGAAGCTCACCCATATCTATATGCCCAATACCCCTATGGAAGCCCTGGCCCTGGAAGATGTCAGCCTGGAGATCGAGGACGGGGAATTCGTGGGCTTAATTGGTCAAACCGGCTCTGGGAAATCGACCCTGATCCAGCATTTCAATGGCCTACTCAAACCGACTTCCGGGAAGGTTATTGTCGACGGCCTCGACCTGGCGGACAAGGATACTAGCCTTAAGGAGGTCCGCCGGCGGGTAGGCCTGGTTTTCCAGTACCCGGAACACCAGCTCTTTGAGGAAACGGTCTTTGCCGACATTGCCTTCGGCCCTCGCAATATGGGCCTGGGCGGGGAGGAGCTGGAAGAAAGGGTGCGGGAAGCCATGGAAATGGTGGGGTTGGACTATGCCACCCTCAAGGATCGCTCCCCCTTTGAGCTCAGCGGCGGGCAGATGCGGCGGGTAGCCATGGCCGGTGTCCTGGCTATGAAACCGAAAACCCTGGTTCTGGATGAACCCACAGCCGGCCTGGATCCCCGGGGGCGGGATGACATCCTGCAGCAGATTAAGGAGCTGCACCAGCGCTTCGGCATGACCGTTGTGCTGGTTTCCCACAGCATGGAGGATGTGGCCCGCCTGGTCGACCGGCTCCTGGTTATGCACAGGGGGAAACTCGTCCTGGCGGGTACCACCCGGGAAGTCTTTGCCCAGGCCGATTATTTGCGGCAGCTGGGCCTGGGAATTCCCCAGGTTACGGAACTGGCCCGCCGCCTCAGGGAACACTATGATTCCATGAGGGTAGATATACTGACCATTGAAGAGGCCCATCAGGCAATAAGTGCCTTTTTGGGGCAGAAAAGGGGAAAGGTCCATGCTTAAAGATATCACCATCGGGCAGTATGTTCCGGGGGATTCCATCATCCACCGCCTTGACCCCCGCACAAAGATTCTGGCTGCCATTATCTTTATCTTCGCCCTCTTTATAGTGACGGATCTGGCAGGGTACATTGTCATGACCCTCTTTAGTGTCGTTATTATTCTTCTTTCCCAGATACCGGCCCGCTTTGTCCTACGGGGCTTGAAACCCCTCTACTATATCCTTGCCTTCACTATACTCTTAAATTTCTTCCTGACGCCGGGTCGGGTGATCTGGAGCTGGTGGTTTTTGCGCCTGACCCAGGAGGGGATCCGCCAGGGGCTCTTTATGGGCTGGCGGCTGCTCCTTTTGGTCCTGACCACCTCCCTTCTTACCCTGACCAGTTCCCCCATCGCTTTGACCGACGGCATCGAGAGGTTGTTGAACCCCTTTCGGCGGATTGGGGTCCCTGCCCATGAACTGGCCATGATGATGACCATTGCCCTGCGCTTTATCCCGACCCTGCTGGAGGAGACGGATAAGATTATGAAGGCCCAGATGGCCAGGGGGGCAGACTTTGATACCGGCAACATTATCCAGCGGGCCCGGGGCATGGTGCCCCTGCTGGTCCCCCTCTTTATCAGTGCCTTCCGGCGGGCAGATGAGCTGGCCATGGCCATGGAAGCCCGCTGTTATCGGGGCGGGGAGGGGAGGACCCGCTTAAAGCAGCTGGAAATGGCACGGCGGGATTACCTGGCCCTGGCTCTCATGGCAGCTATCCTCGCCTTTGCCGTGGGGGAGCGGCTGTGGTTGTAGATTTGGCGGTAAATGGGCTGGGCTGGAGCTTGGGGACAGGAAGGGCCTGGCGATCCTGTGGAAAGGCTTTTCGTTTTTGCTGGTGGTAATGGGGGTTGGATAAATGAAGCGGAATATCAAGCTCACCTTATCATACGACGGCACCAACTACCACGGCTTTCAACGGCAGGAAAACGCCCTCACCATACAGGAGCTGCTGGAAGATGCCCTGACGAAGATAACCCAGGAGAGGATCCGGATAACAGCTGCCGGCCGCACCGACACCGGCGTCCACGCCCGGGGACAGGTAGTTAACTTTTACACTTCCTCTGCCATTCCCCCGGAAAACTTTCCCCGGGCCCTAAACAGCTGCCTGCCCGAGGATATTATTGTTTGGGCTGCTGAGGAGGTTCCCCGGAATTTCAACGCCCTGCGCTCGGCCAAATCTAAGCTCTACCGGTACACCCTCGACTGCGGGGAATACCCCAATGTCTTCTGGCGCCGCTTTGCCTGGCAGCCAATTTACAAACTGGAAGCCGATCTTCTCCAGAAAGCCGGCCAGTACCTGGTAGGCACCCATGATTTTACCTCCTTCCGGGCTGCAGGTTCGGCGGTGAAAACCAGCGTCAGGTCCATTACCCGGCTGGAGTGGGATTTTTCCCAGGATCCCCTGTGGCATCTCTACATCGAAGCCAATGGCTTTCTTTATAAGATGGTTAGGATAATCGTGGGCACCCTGGTGGAGGTAGCCCGGGGGCGACTAAGCCCTGAAGATGTGGCCCGTATTAGGGACAGCAGGGATCGGAAGCTGGCCGGTCCCACGGCCCCGGCCAGGGGCCTGTGCCTGTGGGAAGTTAAGTATTGAGGACTTTTGTCTTTCCCTTTTCCTCAGCTTGACATCCCCCCTGCCCTATATTAAAATTATTCTGTGGGTTTATGCGGTTTTCTCCTGTACCATGCCCCGGACGCTGGAGGAAACAGCATTTACTTTTGCAAGATAAGCCTTTGAAAACACCCCTTTCTTTTCCTAACGTGATATACAAGGGACGGGAAAGAGAGTTTCTCGCAAGGAGGGATAGACGTGCGGACGACTTACATGGCTAAGCCCCGGGAAATCCAGCGGAAGTGGTACATTCTGGACGCAGCTGGCAAACCCCTGGGTCGGCTGGCAACGGAAGCGGCCCGGATTCTGCGGGGTAAGCATAAGCCCATCTATACACCCCATATCGATACGGGCGATCATGTCATAGTCATCAATGCAGAGAAGGTTGTCCTGACAGGGAATAAACTGAAGCAGAAGGAATATATCCGCCACTCCGGTTACCCGGGTGGATTAAAGAGGACCAAGTATGAGAAGCTGATGCAGCAGAAGCCGGAATTTGTTGTAGAAAAGGCCATCAAGGGCATGCTCCCCCACAACCGGTTGGGTCGTGCTATGGCCAGGAAACTTCGGGTTTACCGCGGTCCGGACCATAAACACCAGGCCCAGGTCCCTGAAATTTGGAATTTTTAAGGGAAAGGAGGCAATCTAATTGGCCCAGGTACAGTACATGGGAACGGGTAGGAGAAAGACCTCTGTGGCCAGGGTAAGGCTGGTCGCGGGTAGTGGAAATATTGTTGTCAACGGTCAGCCGGTGGAAGAGTATTTTCCCACCCCGGTCCAACAGACCATTGTGAAGCAGCCCCTGGAAGCAACCAAGACTGCTGGCAAATTCGATGTCATAGTCAAGGTAGAAGGCGGTGGCATGTCGGGACAGGCCGGGGCTGTACGCCACGGTATCGCCCGTGCCTTGCTCAAGGCCGATGAAACCCTGCGCCCCATCCTGCGCAAATACGGCTTTTTGACCAGAGACCCCCGGATGAAGGAACGGAAAAAGTACGGTCTCAAGAAAGCTCGGCGGGCTCCCCAGTTCTCGAAACGTTAATATGATGTTTCTTCATACCAGAGTTTGTTCAGATTTACACAATTCCTTTGCAAGTTTTATAAACCGTCATAGGTCAATTGCCTTTGGCGGTTTTTTGTGTGCGGAAATTTATAAATCTGCAAAAGGAAGAGTGCAGATAAGTTATCATCCATCTTGTTAAAGAACTGATAGATATATTTAATCAAATTTTGCCTTTATCCCTGCTTTTTGCTCTAAATAATGGTATAATGTCTGTACAAATATGGCCACGAAAAGGGGTGATATGGTAAAAAATGTTAGATTATAGGTCGACTCTTAAGTCAAGATCTTACCTTTATTTAGAATTAAAAAAGGCTGCGGGCCTTTATATAAAAGGGTTTTCTCTAGACGACATAAGGCAAAAGGCACTGGTATAAATTTACAAAACCGTGAAATATTGAGCCAATGTCACAATAGATAAGTTAAATAAGACAGGAGGGTGTAAAACAAATGATAAAGAAATTAAAAAAGAAACATAGAGCCCTTGTAATAATAGTATTTATTTCCATCCTACTGGTAGTTTATTTTAGGCCAAGAACTTTGTGGGATACACTAGGACTAGAAGATATGGAATCCAATGGAATTACCTATTGTACTTTTTCTGATATTTCTCAAGCAAATACTGAAAATTGGTCTGGTACAGTATCTGAATTATTAATTTATTACATTGTTTCTTTACACACGAGTTTGTTTACAATTACAAAGTTTGCTTATCGCAATCGCTAACCATCATGGGGAAAATTCCCTTTGGCGGTTTTTTTGTGCAAAAAGAGTGTAAGCTGTTTGTTCATAGCATTAATCTAGTTTTGTATTTTTCCCTGCGTTTGCCTTCGATTAATGGTATAATGTTTGTAAAAAAATGGCCATGTGCAAGGGGTAAATTGTTGGTATCTCACAAATGTGGGGTACAGCTTTTTATTTGCATTTTTGGAAAAGTACGGGCAAGGAATTATAAATCAATGTGGGGGATAAAAATGGAACAACCTAAAATAATCATAAATACGACTATGACTAAGGAAGACTATAGGAAGTTTTTATATTTTGCGACCTTCAGAAGGAATAAAGTTATAATCCCTTTGCTGGGGTTAATCTCTTTGGTTGGCAGTCTGGTAGTTAGTTGGGACAGTGGTGATGTAGATTTCATAAAACTCATAATAAGTTGGCCTCTATTGTTTGTACTGGCAATTGCTGTTGTTATATTTAAGGTGGAAAGGAAAAATGCACTGCGAATAAAGACAGATAAAACCGGTACCTTTGATAGTGTTAATACCTTAAAGTTTTATGACGACAGGATTGTTATTGAGAATAAGGCACTTAAGTCAACGGGTGAGTTAAAGTACAGTCAGTTCTATGCTCTGATAGAGAGTAAAGATTATTTTATTTTTTATTTAACACTAAATCAAGCCGCATTGATAAGGAAAAAAGATATAGATAATGTCAGTGCATTCAAGAAGTTCCTTGTTGAGAAATTTGGAGATACATATAAAAGTATATAATGTTAGATTTGTGTGAGAGTACCCCACATGGCCAGGGGTGAGTAAGGATGAAGATCACTAAATCATTGTCAGCTATTTTTGCAGCATTAACAATTTGTGGAGCAGTTTATGTTATTAATACAGGCGGTAAAGCTAGTGCGGGCTATGCAGTGGTGCCCATGATTGTTTTTCTGTTTTTTTACCAGCTGACCCGGGTATTGGAAAGGCAGAAAAAATGAATATTTGCCAGCATAATGGGGAAGGCAAGCCCTGGGCTTT
>LFSN01000059.1:1084-1474 GCA_001513125.1 Clostridia bacterium DTU030 | reverse complement strand
TAGAAAGTGCAGCGCAGGAGAAGGATGATAACTAAAGCACTGTGAGGTGGCTTGGATGATTGGGTTTAGGCAAAGAAAGGCCCTGGGAATTATACTGGCAGGAGTTTTGTTTTTGGGCCTCCTTCCTACGGCGGCCTTTGCTGCTTCCTTTAAGGACATTGAAGGTCACTGGGCTCAGGAGCAGATAGAGACCTGGCTGCAGAAGGGCCTGGTCAGCGGGTATCCGGATGGCACCTTCCGCCCCGACCGGCCGGTGACCCGGGCAGAATTTGTCACCTTTGTCAACCGGGCCTTCAGCATCCAGGCGGCCGGGGAGGAAGGGGAGGTCTTTGCCGATGTCCCAGCCGGGGCCTAGTACGCCGGGGAAGTGGCGGCGGCCAAAGGAGCCGG
>LFSN01000059.1:0-971 GCA_001513125.1 Clostridia bacterium DTU030 | reverse complement strand
GCCGGCATCATGGGCGGCTACCCCGACGGCACCTTCCGGCCTCAGAATTCCCTCACCCGGGCCGAGGCGGTGGTAACCCTGCAGCAGGCCCTTGAAGCCAGGGAAGCGGGGGAAAAGGAACCGGTGAAGGAAGAACCGGCAGAGGAGCCCCAGAATGTCTTTGACCAGCCCGGGGTCTATGGACCGGAAGAAGGCAGAGAAGTCATCGATGGCGATGTCGCGGTATCGGCAGCCGGGGTAATTCTGCAGAATATCACCATCACCGGAGATCTCCTCCTGGACGAAGGTATTGGGGAAGGAGATGTCACCCTGAAGGGAGTTACCGTCCAGGGTGCAACCATCGTCAGGGGCGGTGGCTCCAACAGCATTAATATTGAAAACTCCAATCTGGCCCGTCTTGTTGTAACCAAGGACGGGGTGCGGATTGTTGCCACGGGCAGCACCAGGGTAACGGTAACCACCCTCGAAAGCGGGGCCATTTTGGTGTCAGTAGTAGATGACGAGACCGGCGGCTTCCAGTCTGTAACCATTTCAGAGGAGATCTCAACCAGTGCCAGGATCTCCCTGCAGGGCAGCTTTACCGAGGTCAATGTGAAAGGTAACCTTTCACAAATCGAACTTGCCTCCGGTAATGTCAAAGAAATGAATATTGAAGCCCCCGTCAAGGTCACCGGTGCGGGCAGCGTAACCACTGCCAATATTAAAGCAGACGGTGTGGAGCTGGAAAAGGCACCGGAGAACCTCAACATAGGGGAAGGGGTTAAGGCAACTGTCGCGGGTAATGAAGTTGATGGCGGGAAAGAAGAAGGGATGCCGGCAACGGAGACAAAACGGGTGCGGCTGGCAGAAATCGCAGCTTTTTCCCTGAAAGTGGGGGATACGAAGGCAATTACCTTAAACACCAATGCCACGACCATCACCGCCACTTCCGACAATGAAAGCATAGCCAGCGTGGAAGTGGAGAAGGTGGA
>LFSN01000004.1 GCA_001513125.1 Clostridia bacterium DTU030 | reverse complement strand
CATTTCATAATTACCGTTGTAAAATATTCCTAAATTGTGCTATACTAACAACAAATAAATTTCCCCGCCAGGACTTACCCCAGCCCAGGCAGCCCTGCTGCAGGAGTCCCTGGAAGATGAATACACCTCTGTCCTTCAGTATCTCTACCGTTACTTCACCTCGAGGGACGGAGACGAATTCGAAGATTATGCCATAGACGAAATGAAGCATATGGGTTGGTTTGCCGAAGCCTTAGCCGACAGCAACATCCAGCCGAAACTCACCCATGTCGCAAGGGAAATAGACAACCATGAACAGGCCCTCAAAATTGAGCTTTCCCGGGAAGAGGAAACCATAGAAAAATATTCTGGAGCCAGGGCAAAGTTTGCCGACGAGGAAATAAAGGACCTTTTTGAGCTTGCTTTAAGTCATGAAAAATACCATGCCGATGGCCTAAAGAGGGAGATTGTCAAACAGGAGAAACGTTCCGGTAAAAGATTTACCATCGGCTTGCCGGGTAGATCGACGGTGGGCCTAACCTCCGACTGGAGTGAGGAAGGTTCGGCCTACGAA
>LFSN01000078.1:2130-7416 GCA_001513125.1 Clostridia bacterium DTU030 | reverse complement strand
GGGTATTCTCTCATTCCCCGGAGCATCATATATTTGTTGCCGCATTTGCAGGTAATTTTATAATAATCCCTCCTTCCCTGGGCCGGGTCCCCTCCTTCCCGGCCCATAGACCCCCGGTTTGCGCCGGGGGTTTTTGTTTTTTCTCTCTTATTGGGGTTGTTGATAATTGAATGAATTTGAGTTATGGTAAAATAAAGAAAAAAATGGAAAGGGGGGATGCTAATTGGAAAAAGCTCTTGACATTCTAAACTGGGCAAAAACACCGGGCGCTTGTTTGGTTTTCGAAAAGCAGGATATTATTGAAAACCTACTGCAACCACTTTATGATGAATCAAACTTGAATTTACCAAACTTCGATGTATTAAAGATTTATGCCATCAGCGAAAGAGAAAAGGATAATTATATAATTGAGATTCGTGCTTTGAAGGAAGATTCGAGTTGCGAATCACTATGTAGGTTTGGGGTTGCCGAAGAAGGGAATACAATAATACATCTCGGTTCTAAACCGCCGTTTGATGGATTTCAGTTAAGAGAGATTATAGAATACTTGCGTGAAAAACTGTCGGTCAAAGAATGAGGAAGAAATAGAAAAAAGAGGTCCCCGGCGTTGGGCCGGGGGTTTTATTGTGTTAGTTATCCCGCTAATCCCCCAACCTCGGCTTCGGCCGTGGGTTTTGGCATGTAATGCAATATGCAATGCAATTGAGCAGGTAAAAGGTAATAAAATATGGTAAAAAATAAAAAACAGCCGGGTAAAAAACGCTGTAAGCCTTGTAAAATAAGGAGTTATAAAAAGCAGTAACAAAATATAAAAAGTACTGTCATGGAATTCGTAATGCGTGGGTCGGGGGTTCAAATCCCTTCACCGGCTCCAAGAGAAAAACACAGTCCCCGCAAGGGTTTGCGGGGATTAACTTATTCTGGGGATTATCATCAAAGGCTCAATGTAATGCAGTTAAGTTGCAAAATAATTATTCGCTCCTTTGTAACAGGCGGTTCATCTTCTGGGCCGCTTCTTTCTTTGTAAACGCCTGCAAACTGTACCTTGCCCCGAATGGGATTTTTACCCTTCAGTTAGATATCCCGAAATATAAGACCCTTATGTTAGCACTGCATACAATGAAGCAATCCTTTCCGGAAAGGAGGGCTCCCTAATGTCAGGAGGGTTTGATAAGAAGAACAACGAGATTTTCTTGATATTCCTTATCCTGATACTTCTGCTCTTGGGTGATAGCTTCAAATTATGATCTGGCCTCTGACAATCTCCCACCCCCGGCCAAAGCCGGGGGTTTTGTAATGCATGTAATGCAATTGAGCAGATAAGAGATGAAAAATATGGTAATATATGAAAAAAGCCGGGTAAAAAACGCTGTAAGCCTTGTAAAATAAGGAGCTATAGGCGGGGATTATTCCGGCGCCCTATTTTCACAGAATTTATTTTGAAGACCCTTGACAGACGGGGGAATGGTTTATATAATAACAGTAACGAATATCAATAGGGAGGGACTTGGCATTGAAACTCGACCTGATCAATGAAGCTGCCCTGGGTGTTACCAAGGGTACTCCGCTGGAGGAGGAAGTAGGTAACAACTTTAAAGGTGAAGTAGGGGAAGTTGGGGCCTATCTTGCCATGGCCCGTCAGGCCGAGCGGGAGGGCTACCCGGAAGTGGCAGACGTCTTAAAGACCCTGGCCTGGGAAGAGGCGGAGCATGCGGCCCGCTTTGCCGAACTTAACGGCATGATTTCCGCCAGCACCAAGGAAAACATCATGCGGATGCTGCAGGGTGAACAGGGGTCGAACCGGGGCAAAAAAATGGCGGCCGATAAGGCCAAGGAAGCAGGAATCGACGAGGCCCATGCCGTATTTGCAGAATCATCCCGGGACGAAGCCCGCCATGCCAGAGTCCTGCAGGGGCTGTTAGATCGTTACTTTGCTTAAGTGGAGGGTTTGCAATGGCTACTGTTCTTTGTCCGGCCTGTATGAATGAAGTCAATATCCCTCCTGGAACCAGGCCGGGGCAGGAGATTCAATGTCCCTATTGTTACTGTTCCTTTGTCCCTTTATCCGGTTCCCAAGGGGGTCTCGACCTGGAAGGGGTCAAGGAAGCAGTTGCCGCCTGCTGCCTGGGGGAAAGTGTGTGCGGCGGCTGCGATCGGGAAGCCTGCCTCATCGGCTTTGCCAAGAGGGCAGTGGAAATAGCCGAAGAGCAGGGAACCGTCCGGATCCCCGGTGGAGGAGAGCTCTTGCCCAAGGAAGATTTCCGCTACTACGATCCGGAGCATCTGGAAGATTGCCTGGTAGAAGTTCTCCTCTCTTGCAAGAGCTGCAAGGAATTCCATACCAACGATTGTGTCCGAAATCTCCTGCGCAATGCCATAGAAATCGCCCTCCTGGGGGAAACCATCGATTACAAGGGAAGTGTTTTCCTCTACCTGATCGATCTCGACAAGGTGGATCCAGGGATAGGGGAAAGGGTAGCGGCCTCCTATCGGAACAAAAAAGGACTGGGCTAAAAATTCAGGAATTGGGTAGGAAAAGTATCGCTCCCTTTCCCCCCTTTTTTATAAAAGCCGATAGAGTATTTGTACTGTCAGCAAAAAGCAGGTACCTTGCATACCTGCTTTTTTCTTTTTTCCCTTACCTCCCAGTAATTAATACTTTGCCCTGGTCAATAGGGCCAGGAAATGATTTGCTTCCCGCAAGACATGGTCCGCCAGGAGGGGCACAATAATAGACCGGATCCGGCATTTTAGAATGAGCCGGTCGGCAGTAGCTTTGAAGTCCCTGATTTCCCTGGTAGCCCTGAGCTCTTCCCTGATCAGCTCTTCCAGCATTTTGGCCTTCTTTACCCGCTGGGCCCGGGCTTCCAGTTTAAAAAACCTCCTGGCGAAATCGTCGGCGGTATTTATCAGGGCCCTTTCCGTCGGATCCAGCAGGTGGGCAATGAAGAGGGAGTGCTCTGCCATTATCCGATCCCAGAATATCTTTTCCTGGATTATTTCTTGCGTTGGGTCCAGGGCAATTCTCTTCTGCAGTCTCCTGAGCTGCTCGATATAGAATAGGGCTTCCCGCCGTATGTGTTCAATCAGCAGGGGGTAGTTGAAGGAAAAGAGGGTGCAGTTGAGCATACCTTCGAGGATCTCCGTTTTCAATTCTACCAGGGCCATGGTTTTCCCAATGACCCGGTCATTAAACTTCTCTACCTTTTCTTCCAGCTCCGGATCGCCGGGGCCGGGTCTTAAACCCAGTTCTCGCCGGGTGAGGGCAGTGTTGAAGGGAACGCCGGTCAGAAACTGGGTCTGCCTCTCTGCCGGAAGCGTCATATTGGTCACTACCTCGCCGGAAGCAAGGACAAGCCGGCTGGCATTGCCGTCGGCCAGTTCTACTGCCCTATCCAGCAGTTCCTCAAAGGTCCGCCGCAAGTCATCGGCCCGTTCAATCAGATCCTGGTTCTTTGGTACCAGGGCGGCTTCCAGGAAAAAGGAATGTTCCTTCATTATGCGGAGGAAGAAAAGATGGAGATCGAGGGACCTCTGGACAAATTCTCCCGCTTTAATCCTTCTTGTCAATGGGTATCTCCCCTTTACAAGGTGATTTACCCATATAATATGTCTTTCCTTGCTGTGCGGTTATAGTTGCACAATAAATTACTCTGGCCATTGACGGGACGGTGCTTTGGGGGTATAATACTATTAGATATTTAGGTAAACATCTAAATAACCCATTGACCCTTCAATTCCACAGGTCAATAGAGGGGAGAAAACCATGTTGCCATTAAACGAAACCTTTAAAGCCCTCTCGGATCCCAACCGGCGAAAAATCCTGCGCCTCTTGAGCCGGGGGGATCTGACTGCCGGGGAGATTGCTGACCATTTTTCCATAACCAAGCCCAGCATATCCCATCATCTCTCCATCCTGAAGCAGGCGGGCCTGGTCAGCGCCGAACGGCGGGGGCAGAATATCTATTATTCCCTGGAAACCACTGTTTTCCAGGAACTGGTAGCGTTGCTGTTAGATTATGTACCGGCGAGTAATAATAAAGAAAAGAAAGGCCCTGCCGAGGCAGGGTTTGAGGAGGATGATGAGGATGAACCGGAATGAGCGGCAGTCCCTGGGAGTAACCCTCAGGCAGGATTGGCCCTTGGTCGCCCTTATCGCTACCACCTTCCTGGTCGGGGCGGCCCTGTATCCCCATTTACCGGAACAGGTGCCGGGCCACTGGAATGTAGCCGGGGAGGTAGACCGGTATATCTCCCGCTTCTGGGGGGCCTTCCTCGGTCCCCTGGTGAGCCTTGGTGTTTATTTGCTGATGGTACTTTTGCCGGCCCTGGACCCCCGGCAGCAGAACTACGGAAAATTCGGCTCTTCCTACCGGGTCCTTCGCCTCGCTATCCCGGCTGTGCTGATCATAATCTACCTGGTCAGCCTGGCTGCAGCCCTGGATTCCCAGATCAACGTGGGCATGGTGGTTCAGGCCCTGGTGTCCATCCTCTTTATCATCATCGGCAATGTAATGGGCCGTATCCGTCCCACCTTCTTCGTCGGCATCAGGACCCCCTGGACTTTAGCCGATGATGAGGTCTGGCGCAAGACCCACCGCCTGGCGGCCCCCCTCTGGGTGCTGGCCGGTTTCCTCGGCCTGGTTACGGCCATCCTGCCGCCACCCTGGAACGCCCTTGGCCTCCTGGCGCCCCTTTTCCTGGCAGCCATCGTCCCCGTGGTTTATTCATACCTGATCTATCGGGGCAGATGAAAGACAATAGAGGACAAAAAAGGGGACAGCCCTGTTCGGGTATTGTCCCCTTTTTCTTGCCCATCCTTCACCTGTCCCTTCGCCCGGGCACAGGATAAGGGCTCTTTATTCGTTCCNNCATGGCCCTGGTGGCCGGATAGAGGCCGGAAAGGAGCCCCACTAAGATGGCAAAGACCACGGCAAAGAGGGCGAGGTACAGGGGAATGATGGAGATGGCCACCTCCTCGCTTCCCATCCCCATTCCCTGGTTGATATAGCCGGCCCCGAAGGTGTTGAGGAGGTAGGAGATCAGGTAACTCAAGACCAGGCCGATGGCCCCTCCGCCGGCCCCGATGAGGCCCGCTTCCGCCAGAAAGAGGAGCCTGATATCCTCGAAGGAAGCGCCGATGACCTTCATAATCCCTATTTCCTTGGTCCGCTCGTAGATGGACATGATCATGGTATTGGTAATCCCCAGGGCGGCCACCAGGAGGCTGATGCCCCCGATGCCCCCCAGGATGGCCTGCATGACCTTGGCCACCTGCTCGATGCC
>LFSN01000078.1:0-2101 GCA_001513125.1 Clostridia bacterium DTU030 | reverse complement strand
CGGCCCGGACCAGGAAGTAGGAGTAGACCCTGTCCCTCTTGCCGGAATTTTTCTGGCGGGCCTGGCCCCCATAAGCGGGCCCTGCCATGAAGATGTCTGCCGACCGGGTGCCCTGTTCCATAAAGTCCTGGATCCGTATGATTTCCTCTATAGGGGCAAAGGTGTCCCAGGCCCGCTCCATATTGCTCTCATCCAGGACCCCTACTACCTGAAAGTTGTAGACTCGCCGGCGGTTCTGCTCCCCCGACCAGTTCTCGGCGGTAAAGGTGATCCGTTCATTCAGCATTTCCGCCGGGTCCCCCTGGTCTTCGCCCCCCGGGCCGCCCCAGACCACCATGCCTCCCCCCTGCCTCATCTCCCGCTCGTCCCAGAAGTTATCCTTGACCATGGGTCCCACCACAATGGCATTCCGGTCATATTCCTCCAGAAGACGGCCGGCGGCCAGGGAGAATTCCAGCTTTTCCATTTGGGCCGGGTCGATGCCCACCAGGTGGAGATAGCCCCGCTTCCGCCCCCATTTGGCTTCGCCCCCGACGGTAATCACCGGCGAGGCCCCGGCCACTCCCTCCATGGCCTTGATTTCCGCCAGGGCCTCATCGTTCAGCACCTTCTCATCCCCGACGGGATTTCCTTCCTCATCGTAGTACACCCCGGAATAGACCTGGATAATGTTGAGGCTCCCCCAGCGCTCCATATTTTTCCGCTGGGTTTCGTTGAGCCCGATGCCAAGGGAGATCATGACCACAATGGCGGCGGTGCCGATGACTACCCCCAGCACCGTGAGGATGGTCCGGGCCTTCCGCTGCATCAGATTGTTGTAGGCCATCCTGAGTAAATCAGACCTATTCATAGAAAAGCTCCTTTTCTTTCTCCCGGGCATTTAAGCGGCGCTTGTAGATGAAGGCTCCCACAGCCATCAGGGCCAGCAAGAGGAGGCTCTGGCCTGTGCTCAGGCCGGTACCCATCCCGGTACCGGGTCCGTTCATATCGGGCGGGAATTCCCCGTCCACCATAGCCGGGTCCTCCATCATGGCCATGACGGGGATGCTGAAGGGTTCTTCCCGCCGCACCTCCTGGTTGCTGCCGTCGATGTAGCTGAAGACAATCCTTCCTTCCAGGATCCCATCGCCGGCGGGGAAGGCCAGGCCCTGGAAATAATCGCTCATGCCCGGTTCCAGCCTGCCCACATAGTAGCTGGCATTTTCTTTGGGAAAATCCCCCTCCAGGGCGACCATGAAGTTGTCCAGGGCCACCTTGCCCACGTTGACAAACTCGGCCCCGATGGGAACGGGCTGGCCGGCAAAGGCCTGGGGCGGGATGTCGACGGTGATGACTTCCATCCGGGATTCCTGGGTCACCGGGATGGTGACCATCTCCTCCACTGTGAGGGGGTTGCCGCTGTCGTCTTCATACTCGATGGTCACCGGGACAATGTAGGTCCGGGCGCCGGCATTGGGGTCGACAAAGAGGTCGATCTCCTTGGTGACCACATTCTTGCCCGGTATGTAGTCGAGGTAGAAGCTGTTGCTGCTGTTGACGGGAGAAAAGACCGTATCCCCCCGTTCGTTTTCCAGCCGTACCACCCCCAGGGAGATCTTCACATTGTGGACCGGCTTCAGGTTGGTGTTCTCAATCTCCAGGGCCAGGGTGACCAGGCTCCCGCCGAAGACCTGTTCCGGGGTCAGGGTATACTTGCTGATGATGACCCGGGGGGTACTGCCTGTGGCCCCGATATCGGCACTGGAAAGGCCCAGGGTCTGCTCAGCGGTGAACTTCTGCCCCGACCGGTCGCTGTATTCCAGGGTGAGGGTCAGAGGGTACACGGTGGTATCGGCCCGGTTCAGGCCCAGGGCCAGGCTCAGGGTCCGGCTCTCCCCGCCGGCCAGGGGCTCCAGGTACCTTACCGAGGGGGAGTTCAGGGGAAGGATATTGTTCCCCCCGTCCAGGGTCAGCTTGATATTCTGGGCCGCCTTATCCCCCCGGTTGACCAGGGTAAAGGAAAGGAGAAATTCCCGGCCAGGGGTTGATTGGCTGGTGTAGATGTCGGTAAACTCCAGGCGGGGGCTGGCACCGGCCTCCCGGTCCAGGGGCAGGGTCACCC
>LFSN01000043.1:2936-3842 GCA_001513125.1 Clostridia bacterium DTU030 | reverse complement strand
GGGCGCTGCCGCCGCCACCGCCGCTGCGGTCAGGACAATGCCCAGGGTTTTCTGCCATTGCTTCATAAATAACACCTCCCTTGTTTCTCCTTTCTTTCCGACGGGAGGATGGGCCCTTTTGTTCCCGCAAACCGGCAGGGCCCCCACTTTTTTCCATGTAATGAAGGAAGAGGGGCGGCGGCAGCGTCCCTGTCGTTGGGGAAGGTTTGCCGGGAGGCAGAGAGGGGCCCGGGGGCCCCTCTTACCTTTCCAGCAATTTGGCCAGCAGTGCCGGCTCGATATCCTCTTCAGAATAAACGGTGATCCCCTTCTCCATCAGCAGGGCGGCGGCCACCCCGACCCCGGGGCGAAGGCTCCCCCTGTGGCTGCCGTCATAGATTTCCCTGTTCCCACAGGAGGGACTGCGGGCCTTGAGGATGGCGACGGGGGTTTGCAGGGTCTGGGCCAGGTACAAGGTCTCCCCTGCCCCCCGTAAGAATTCCTCGGTGAAGTCGTCCCCCTGCACCGATACCACCCGGGCCCTTCCCGCCAGCACATCATGGCCGGTCCCCCCCTGAATTTCTGCCGGCGGCCGGGGTGTGGGCAGGCCCCCCAGCTGCTCCGGGCAGACGGGGATAGCCCTCCCCTGCTGGAAGAGCTTTAAGAGCTCCCCGTTACAGTTGGTGCCCCGATCATAGCGGGTATGAAGGCCGAGCAGGCAGGCGCTGATTAAAAGCACGACACTCCCCCCTATTCATATACTATTTCCTTCCCGGCCCTGTAGTCATACTGCCGGTAGGTATCGGCGGCCTTGTCCTGAAGATAGAGATAGTCGAAGGACCGGGGTGATTTCTGCATTTTGACGAAGTGCTCCCGGGCCTCCCGCTGGCAGCGGGGGCAGGCCTGGATGGGAAGGCCGATGCAGTA
>LFSN01000043.1:0-2908 GCA_001513125.1 Clostridia bacterium DTU030 | reverse complement strand
GTTCCCGGATCTGGTCGGTATCATAGTAAATGGAGTTCTGCCAGCTCTTTTGGGAGCCCAGGGTCTGCCGGGCTTTAGCCACCAGTTCCTGGCGGTGCTGGAAAAGATCCTTGAGCTCCCGGACCGTAGCCTCGAGGTACTTTAAGCGCCGGGGATCTTCCCGGAAATCTTCCTCCCGGTAATCGGGCTCATAGAGGTTGGAGTAATCCAGGCCGGCCATGGCCATGATGATCCCCATGTTCACATAGGGGAGGGCCGTCTCCACCGAATAGCCCCCCTCCAGGACGGCCAGATCGGGAGCCAGCTTTTCATTTAACCGGGCGTAGCCCCGGGCGGAAAAGGCCATATTGGCCAGAGGATCGCTGTAGTGGTTGTCCTGCCCCGCCGAATTGACCACCAGGTCCGGCTGGAATTCCTCCAGAACAGGGAGGACCAGGTTGTCCAGGACATAGAGGATCCCCTCGTCGGTGGTCCCCGGTGGGAGGGGAATGTTGAGGGTGGTGCCCAGGGCCAGGGGGCCGCCCATCTCATCGACGAAACCGCTGCCGGGATAGAGGGTGCGCCCGTCCTGGTGGAAGGAGATGAAGAGGACATCGGGGTCATGCCAGTAGATGTCCTGGGTGCCGTCGCCGTGGTGGACATCGGTGTCTACGATGGCCACCCGCCTGATGCCGTATTTCTGGCGCAAGTATTCGATCATAATGGGCTCGTTGTTGATATTGCAGAAGCCCCGGTTGCCGTGGACCACCCGCATGGCATGGTGGCCCGGCGGCCGCACCAGGGCAAAGCCATTTTTAATCTCCCCCGCCATCAGGGCATCGGCCAGGACCAGGGCTCCCCCGGCGGCGATCCGGTGGGCCTCCGTGGCCTGGGTGGCGATATTGGGCACGCAGAAGTGGACCCGGGCAATATCCTTGTCGTCGGCCAGGCGGGGCTGGTACTGGGCAATCTGGGGGAGATCCATGATCCCTTCTTCGAAAATCTGGTCCCGGGTATAGAGGAGCCGCTCCTCCCGTTCCGGGTGGCTGGGGCTGATGGCCCAGTCGAAGGCGGGGAAAAATACTAAACCGGTGGCTTTCTCCTTCATGGCTGCACCCCCTTAAAGTCATCGACAACGCCGGGAGCAATCTGGATCCCGACGGTGAAGAGCTTGCCCAGGGTCGACCAGCCCCGGATCATATTGAACTGCTCCTCCAGGAAGTACTCGTACCGGTCGGCATAGGGGCCGATGCCCCGCTCTTTAGCAAGTTTTACCAGTTCCTCCCGGGCCAGCTCCTTCACATCCTCCAGCTGGAGATCTGCCCTGCACCGGCCCCTGATCCCGCCCTCGCTCAGATAGTAGGTCTTCTGCTGGGTGTCGGCATGGACCAGGAGGGAAAGGGTGGGGCGGGAGACGGCCGCCCCCAGGGCATTGGCCACGGGGGAATAGTGGTGGACGAAGTCCTGGCAGGCCAGGAGCTTGGCCAGGGGGGGGACAAAGGCCCCGGCGGCGGCGCCAATCCCCACCACCCGGTCTGCCTTCACTTTCCGCTTGTTGATCAGCTCCCAGATCTTGTAGGCCGGCTCCTGCTCCCAGGACTTAAACATTTCCCCAATGGCGGCCTTTAACTGGTCTAGGACCTGCTGGACTGCCCTCTGGGCCAGCTCCTCGGCCGTCATGCCCGCCGGGCCGGCTATCTTTTCCAGGGCCTGGCGGGAAAGGGCAGGCTCACCCAATTTACCCCCTTCCAGCAGGTTTACGGCATCGGTGGGGGTGGCAGCAGGCCCGCCGAAGCAGGCGGCCGGGCCCAGGCGCTCGGGTCCGATCTTAAGCCCCTCCCCCGTCCAGCGCAGGACGCTGTCCCCGCCCAGGGCCAGGGAGCAGACGGCAAAGGAGCGGACATTGGAATAGTGGCCGCCCAGGACGGCGCCCCGGGAGGCATAGAGGGGCCGGCCTTCCAAAATGAGGGCCAGATCAGTAGTGGTCCCTCCCATGTCGACAACTACTGAAGTCCTTTTATCCCTGGTCAGGCCCACGGCCCCCATCACACTGGCCGCCGGGCCGGAAAAGACCGTTTCACAGGGGTGGGCCAGGGAAACCTCCAGGGGCATGGTCCCCCCGTCGGCCTTCAAAATGTCGATGGGGCAGTTAATCCCCCTCTGGGCCAGGGCCCCTTTGATGCTGGCGGCAAAGCCGGCCCAGGCCTCCCCGGTCACGGCCGTATAGTAGGTGGTCACTGCCCGCCGGAGGAAGTTGAGCTGGCCGGAAACCTCAAAGCCCCGCACCACCTCCAGCCGGGGGTGCTCGGTCTGCAAAATCTCCGCCACCTGCTCCTCCTGGCTGCTGTTTCGCTGGGAAAACTTCCCGATGACGGCCACCTTCTCTACCCCGGAGGCGGCGATTTCCCTGCCGACTCCCTTCACCTCTTCTGGATCGATGGGTTCGATAATGCGGCCGCGGAAATCCGTCGCCCCCTTGATGATATAGGCGCCGGGGAAAAGCTGCAGCCCCTCGAGATTCAGGCCCGGGCCGGGGATCAAGATCATGGCCACCTTCTCCCCGCCCCCCGTAGCCAAAAGGTTGGTAACCAGGGTGGTGCTGAGGACCACCCGCCTGACCTCTTTACCTTCCCTGCCCGCCAGCAGGTCGTCGAGGACACTCAAGATCGATGCCTGGAGGGCATCGTCCCTGGTCGGGCCCTTGACTGCCTTTAGGATCTCACCTTCTTTATACAAAACTCCGTCGGTAAAGGTACCGCCTACATCGATGCCAACTAGCATTTCCTCACCCCAGACCCCCTTTGATAAAAAGTACCCCAGAAAACACAACCACCTCTATTTTGGACAGAAAAAGAAGCCATTGCTGGCTTAATATTTCCACTAATTGGTCTTCAGCTTCATTCTATAGAACTGTTTTCCCCTTGTCAAA
>LFSN01000060.1 GCA_001513125.1 Clostridia bacterium DTU030 | reverse complement strand
GGGTGAGGAAATTCCCTGCTAAAGGTTAGTTTAATGGAGAACAAAGGCCAACAAAAAATGAGCGTGAGGTGACGCAAATGAGTAGGTTTCGGAGTACAAAGCCTCTCGTAATTTTATTGGTTACAGTTATGATCCTGGGCCTCCTTCCCACCGCGGCCTTTGCCGCTTCCTTCAAGGATGTGGAAGGGCATTGGGCCCAGCAGCAGATTGAAACCTGGCTGCAGAAAGGCCTGGCTGGTGGGTATCCCGACGGTACCTTTCGCCCCAACCAGCCGGTGACCCGGGCGGAATTTGCCACCTTTGCCAACCGGGCCTTCGGCATCAAAGCTGAAGGTGGGGAAGAGGTGTTTTCTGACGTTCCGGCCTCTGCCTGGTTCTTTGCCGAAGTGACGGCAGCCAAGAATGCCGGTTACATATCCGGCTATCCCGACGGCACCTTCCAGCCCAATAATCCCATTTCCCGCCAGGAAGCTGCCGTCATCGTGGCCAAGCTCCTGGGCCTGAAGGGAAGCGGCGGCCAGTTCGCCGACCATCAGGACATTGCCCCCTGGGCCAGGGAAGCGGTGGAAGCGGTCCGGGCTGCCGGAATTATGGGCGGCTACCCCGACGGCACCTTCAAGCCCCAGAACTCCATCACCCGGGCCGAGACGGTGGTCACCCTGCAGAAGGCCCTGGAAGTAAAAGAACC
>LFSN01000039.1:18925-21550 GCA_001513125.1 Clostridia bacterium DTU030 | reverse complement strand
CGGAAGGCCGCTGCCAGCACCGGTCCCCCGGCCAGTATATAGGCGGCCAGGAAGACTCCGTACTCCCCCAGCCGGTAGGAGGTGGCGGCGAGGGCTTTTTGGAAGATAAGGCCAATTAGAAATAAGACACCCGCGGCAAGGATCCGGAAAGAAGATAGATATTCCTGCCATCCCTTCCTGCCATCTCCCCCGGGCTCCCCCTCCCCCTGGGACTGGGGGATGAGTTTTACACCCGGCTCAATCCTATCAATTACTTTCTGGGCAGCCGGGGCAAAGGCGGGATCCAAATGGAGGGATTTGGCGGCAAAATTGACACTGACAGGCTCGAGCCCCTCTATTTTATTTAATTCCCTTTCTATCTTGGCAGCACAATGGGCGCAGTCCAATCCTTCCAGAATGTAGTTCATATCATTACCCCCAGTAATTACAGTCTATCCTTTTGGGCAGGTGTGTCAGTTATGCCGGACATGCTCCAGGGCGAGGCGGAAGAGGGAAATAACATGATCGTCATCAAGGGAATAGAAAATGTTCTTTCCTTCCCGCCGGTATTTGACCAGCCTGGCTCCCTTCAGCACCCGCAGCTGATGGGAAATGGCGGAAACGCTCATCTCCAGGGCGGCGGCCAGATCACAGACGCACAACTCCTCCGTCGCCAGGGCGGAAAGGATTTTGATCCGGGTCGGATCCCCCAGCACCTTAAAGGTCTCCGCCAGGCGATTAATTTCCTGCTCATCCAGCATCTCTTCCCTGACATGCTCAACGGCCGCTGGGTGTACACACACCTCACTGCAGACAGCTATAGTATCCTTGCCCAATGGGTCAATCACCCTCCTTGCGACATTTGAATTTATGTTCAAGTGTTGATTATATTATAGCAATTTTTTCCCCAGGGGGCAATAGATTTTTCCTAAATGCGGTGTAAGCACCCGAACTCGGCCCCTTCGGGCACAGCCAGCACATCTGGCAGGGAAAATTTAATAAAGCGGCCACAGGGATTTCCTGTGACCGCTTGTTTGTGTCCTCATCCTAATTCCCCAGCACCTGTTTCGCGGCGATCTCACCGCAGAGGTAGCCGGAGGTGTAAGCCCAGCCCTGGGCGACGCCGCCGTAGGTGACGTAGGGCTTCTTCTCAGTGAAGAGAACACCGATGCAGTCGGTCCCAACGGCATACAGTCCGTTGATGGGGGTCCTGCCGTCGGCCTTCAGGACATTGAAGTTGGTGTCCACATCAAGACCACCGCAGGTGCTGTAGCAGTAGGGTGCGCCGACGACGGCATAGTAGGGACCAGAACCGATCTTCACCAGATAGTCGGCGGGCTTGCCAAATTCCGGATCTTCACCGGCATCGCAGTAGCTGTTATACTTGGCAACGGTTTCGGTCAATACTGCCGGATCTATTTCCAGCATTTCTGCCAGTTCTTCCAGGGTATCGGCTTTGTAGGCAAAGCCCTGCTCTATAGCTGCCTCGAGGACCTCTTCTACCTCCGGCAGGGGTGTATTCCGCGGGATGGGATACTGGTGGCCCAGGAATTCAAGGCCAACGGGCAGGCCGACCCACTCAGCAGTGAAGCCCTCTTCCTTGATCCGCTGGATCTGATCGTTGGACCAGATGCTGTAGAAATAGGGACCTGCCTTCCAGGGATCCAGCATCATGAGGTTGAGTTCCGAGGCAAAGCGCTTCCCGTCCCTGCCCACAGCCAGGGAATCACCGGATACAACCATGTTCAGAGGAATGTCGCCGGGGGACCAGACAGCCGGTCTGCCGGTGAAGAAGCCCTTTTCACCGGGAACTTCCCGCTTCTCAAACTGGGTGAGGAAGCTGGGAGTACCGGACATGTGAACTATGGGGCAGACACTGATGTTGTAGGTGCCGGCACCGATTTGAATGGCGCTTTCGATCATCTTACCGTCATTCTGGAGGGAACCGTAAACCTTCCAGGCGCCCTTGAGGGGATAGTATTCATTGGTGAGATACTTGGTCATCATATCGCCATTGCCGGCAAAGCCCCCTGTGGCCAGGATGACGGCATCGGCATAGATTTCATACTCGGTGCCGTCATAGCCGCGGGCTTTAACCCCCTTGACGGTGTTGGTGGCCTCATCGTAAATCAGTTCGTAGGCTTCCGTTTCCAGCATGTATTCCCCGCCCAAGGCGGTATAGTCTGCATAAATCCTGTCGTAGTACTGGCCGATGACATCCTTGTTGTTGCCCCGATCATTGGGCAGGTACTGGTATTTGACTTCATAGATATCCTCTTCTGTAAAACCACGCTTGGGCGTATCGAACTTAAAGCCATGTTCGTAAACCAGCCAATCTAAGGCCTTCCCAGAATTGTCCAGGAGGATGTCAACCATTTCTGTCTTCTCGTCGCCTTCGGTGTATTCCAGCCAGGACTTCCTCATGCCGGCCTTGTCCACATAATCCTTGCCAGCGTTATGTTCTTCCTGGAATCTGGGGGGATTAATGGCAAACATTTCCGTGGTTAGGGAAGAGGTGCCGCCATATTTACCCGCCTTATCAATGGCCAAAACCCTGACATTGTCGGGATCGGCTTCATGCATTATTTCCGCTGCCCGCACGGCCGCAGCAGTTCCCGAACCGCCCATACCGACGACGAGGACCCC
>LFSN01000039.1:0-18890 GCA_001513125.1 Clostridia bacterium DTU030 | reverse complement strand
CTGGCCGTGGCCCCGGTAATGGTATCGACGTATACCGATTGATGTTCAAGGATCCGGGGGACTATCTTATCTATGGCCGCCTGGAGTATAGTTGGTGTCTCCCCGTTCTCCATATCGACTTTGATATCTACAATAGAATTCTCATCACGGTAACATCGACCTTAATGGGTTCGCCAAGATAAAAACCCTGACCATAACCGGTGTAAGTACCCGGGGCAAATAAGGCTTCCCCCTCCGGTTCTGCTGGTTCCCCTGTACTAGCACAACCAATCGCCCCAAAAACCATCAGTACACAGAGCAGAAGGCAAAAAAGTCTCTTCATAAAACACCCTCCCTCTTGAAGTTTCACTGGTTTAAGCAGCTAACCCCTACACCAGCACCGCCTCCCAGTGGCCCACTGAAACTTATACAATCGGATTTATAGGATTTAATCTGAAAGCATGCAAACTAGTATCTAATGATATCTGAATAATAAATCTTTACTACTCTAATTCTCCATGGGGATTGATAATCCTGCAACAATTCCAAAATTGGGAGCAAGATGTCAGCCCGCCATAAACCACGGTTTACCGCCGGAACCAGGGGTTTTCTTTAACGGGTCTTAAACCATCCCGGCCATTTGTCGCCAATTAGTTAACATATTCCTAGCCCTACCGCCCATATCTGTGTTCGCTTCCCTTTCCTCAACAGCATTTTTCAGAAGGTTATTGAGCCAACAGCTCCTTTACCGCCTCCCACACCCCTTCAATGGCCTTGGCGGCCGGGCCCCGACTGTATTCCACCACCGGCTTTCCCTGTACCAGGGCCTGGTTGACCTCGGCCCGGAAGGGTACCTGACCAACTAACGGGACTCCCCTCTGGCGGCAGTATTCTTCCAGCTCCCTGCTTTTATCGGGCGCCAGGTCATATTTATTGATACAGACAGCCGCCGGTACCTGGAAATACCCCGTCAGCTCCAGGACCCTTTCCAGGTCGTGGCGCCCGGCCACCGTCGGTTCTGTGACAAGCAGGGCCAGATCCACAGAGGCCAGGGAGGCTATTACCGGGCAGCCAATGCCGGGCGGCCCGTCGGTAAGGATATATTGGGCCCCAACCTTCTTTGCCAGTTCCCGGGATTTCTCCCTTACCAGGGCAACCAGTTTGCCTGAATTTTCCTCCGCTATACCTAAAGCGGCATGAACCATAGGCCCAAAGGAAGTTGCAGAAATATACCAGTGGCCGCTGCAATGCTCCTCAAGGGTTATGGCACCGGCAGGACAAATGTAATAACATACCCCGCAGCCTTCGCAGCGGGTGGGATCTATTTGATAGTCTTTGTCTATGGCTCGAAAACGGCAAACTTGCCGACACCTGCCACAGTGGGTGCATAGCTCGGCATCTATCTTGGCCTTAGGCAGGCCGAAAAATTGGTGGACCTCCTGAACCTCAGGCCGAAGGAGGAGGTGGAGGTCGGCAGCATCTACATCACAGTCGGCCAAAACTTTGTTTTTTGCCAAGACCGCCAGGGAACCCACAATGGTGGTCTTACCGGTTCCCCCCTTGCCGCTGATTACGAGAAGTTCCTTCACCTCCCCACCCTCCTTCCTATTTCCCGCCCCAAATTCAGGAAAACTTCCCGCCACTGGGGCAGTTCCTCCACCAAAACCTTCCCCTGGGCATAGATGGCGGCCAAGTTCCGAGAAAAGGGTATCTTTAGGAGCAGGGGCAAGCCCTGCCGCTGGCAGTACTCTTCTACCAACTCGTCCCCCTCGCCGGCCCGGTTGAGGATAACCCCTGCCGGCACCCCCAGTTCCGCCACCAGCCGGGCGGCCAAATCCAGATCGTGGAGACCAAAGGGGGTGGGTTCCGTCACCAGGAGACAAAAATCGACATCTCTTATCGCAGCCACCACCGGGCAGGAGGTTCCTGGAGCAGCATCGATAATCACCGTTCCCATCCCTTGCTCCTTCGCCCGCACCGCCTCCACTACCGGCGGGGCCAGGGCAGCACCAATCTCCAGCTTCCCCTGGACAAAGACCAGCTCCCCCCTCTGCCCCCCCTGTACAATGCCGATCTTACGTTTCTCCTCCCGGAGCGCACCTTCAGGGCAGAGCAGGGTACAACCCCCACAGCCGTGGCAGAGCTCCGGAAAGGTGAGTACATGCCCCGCCAGGACAGCAATGGCATTGAAGGCGCAGACCTCTGCACACCGCCCACAGGCTGTACATTGGCCTTCCTCTACCGCCGGGACTGGTATGGTTACGGCTTCTTCTTCCCCCAGGGCGGGGTGCAAAAAAAGGTGGGCATTGGGTTCTTCCACATCGCAATCCAGGAACTGTACCGGCCCTTCCCCGGCCAGGGCAAGGGCCAGGTTGGTGGCAACAGTGGTCTTACCCGTCCCGCCTTTGCCGCTGGCCACTGCTATCTGGAGCATATTCTTCACCACCATTACTTCCCCTGCCCCTTCTCAATTATCCTCTTCCCCGCCGGCATGGTGGCACAAATCGGCCCCCGTCTCCTGCCTGCCGGAGAGGTAGGCTGCAGCCACGTCCTTAACCAGACCCTTAGCGCCGGTTACCACGGCTATATTATTCTCCTCAAAGAGCTGCCTGGCCCGGGAGCCCATTCCCCCGGCAATAATGCAAGTAATACCCCTTTCAGCCAGGTAGCGAGGAAGGAAACCGGGCTTGTGTCCCGGGTTTTCTATGACCATCTGGTCCTTTATCTTACCCTCTGTAATGGTAAAGATGGTGTACTGGGGAGCATGCCCGAAGTGCTCCGCCACCTGTCCCCCTTCTGTTGCAACGGCAATTTTCATAAAAAAACCTCCTCCTTAATTTGCCAAAATGGGCTGCTAGACGGGATTACCAATGGGGGCAAGTTCTCCTGCTTCCAGGGCAGCAAAAGCCCCGGCTACCGTCCCCCCGGTATGCTGGTAGGCAGCTATCCCCGCTGCCGCCAGGGCCCGTCCTGCCTTGGGTCCCAGGTGGCCAGTTATTACAGCCTCGACCCCAGCCCGGGCCAAAAGCTGGGCAGCTTCTATCCCGGCCCCGCTGGTTCCGGGCTCATTGGCCACCGTTTCTACTTCCCCGGTTACCATCTCTTTGATGACAAAGTAGGTACACCGACCAAACCGGCTGTCAACTTCCGCCTCCAGGCCAGGCCCCTGGGCAGTAACGGCAACCTTCACAACCTTCACCTCCCTCGATCTTGGAAAGGAGGGAAGACCCCCCTCCCCTCCAAGCTCATCTCCTTTGCTACCATCTCTACCAGGGGCCGCGATGACCCCAGCCCCTCCTCAAGCCCAGTCCCAAGGGGCGCCTGTAGGGCCTGTACCTCAGGGGCTGCTGGTACGGCACTATGCAAAAGCCCCGGCCACCGCCCGTCAATGGCCCTTCACCCAGGGGTCCCGTGCCGTCAAAACCCGGCATCAGCCTCACCTCCTCAACTATAACCGTTCCGAAAACAAAGGTTTTCCCCAGCCCTCAACTCGTATTTACTCAGATCAGCAATGATTAAAGTCTCATATTATTATGTGTTATGGACTTTTGTTCAATTAAATTCTAGGATAATATTGGCCATATGTCAATAATAACTTTTCGGCTGCAGGCATATTCCCTTAATTTGTAGGCAAACTAGAACCAAGGAGGTGCTGGCAGTGCAACCCAATACAACCAGTTTAGTTGTCACCGGCCTGGGGGTGGCCGTAACTGCCCTGGGTGCCACAATGCTAAAGGGCGCCACCGGATATGCCGCCATGGGTTTCGGTGCCGCCCATATAGTCCTCGGTATTTTAGATATGTTCCGGCCGACAATTAAGCACTAGATCACCAGCGGGAAGGAATAGCAGTTGTAGCCAGAACGCCAAAAGGGGCGGTTTGCAACCGCCCCCGTTCCTTTCCTGGTGAAGGGCCGTCGTCGATTTTGGACAAGCCCCGGGATTTAGAAAAAAGAAAAACGCCCGCAGGCGTTTCCTAAAAAAATGGAGCCCATGACCGGGATCGAACCGGTGACCTCCGCCTTACCAAGGCGACGCTCTGCCTACTGAGCTACATGGGCATCTGGTTGCGGGGGCCGGATTTGAACCGACAACCTCCGGGTTATGAGCCCGACGAGCTACCAACTGCTCCACCCCGCGTTGTTTATTATGGTGGAGAGGGCTGGATTCGAACCAGCGAAGGCTTCGCCAGCAGATTTACAGTCTGCCCCCTTTGGCCAGCTCGGGAACCTCTCCACATTTTTCCCCTGTCTACCAGACAGTTTAATTGGAGCCGACGACCGGACTTGAACCGGTAACCTGCTGATTACAAGTCAGCTGCTCTGCCAATTGAGCTACGTCGGCTAGCTGGCGACATACTACATTATACCCACTTCTCCTTCAGAAGTCAAGTTCCACATCCTGCAAGTCATCCTACATTTCGTCCCTGTTTTCCAGGTACTTTTCCAGCTTCCTCTTTACCCGCTGCAGGGCATTATCAATGGATTTTACATGGCGCTTCAGTTCCTTGGCAATTTCCTGGTAGGACTTTCCTTCCAGATAGGCCATCAGGACCTTCCATTCCAGCTCACTCAAAATCTCACCCATCTTGGCTTCAATGTCACCAAATTCTTCCCTGTTAATAATCAGTTCCTCCGGATCGGTGATCCGGGTTCCCGAAATAACATCGAGGAGGGTGCGATCGGAATCTTCATCATAGATGGGTTTATTTAAGGAAATGTAGGAATTCAAGGGTATATGCTTCTGCCTGGTTGCTGTTTTAATGGCAGTTATAATCTGTCTTGTAATACAGAGTTCGGCAAAGGCCCGGAAGGAGGCAAGTTTATCGCTCCGGAAATCCCGGATGGCCTTATAGAGCCCAATCATACCTTCCTGAATAATATCTTCCCGGTCTGCTCCCACTAAAAAGTAGGATCGGGCTTTGGCCCGGACAAAATTCTTGTATTTATTAATGAGAAACTCCAAGGCATAATGACAGCCATCTCTAGCCCGTTCAACTATTTCCTCATCCAGCATTTCTTCATATTCGGAGGTGTATTTATGCTGGGCAGGTAGCGTCACTCACATCGCCTCCGTCTTATATATTAAGGAACCATATTGAGCTGGCCTTTCCAGAACCCTTACGGGTAAACTTACCAAGAAGTAGGTAAAACAAATAATGCCTCGTCTAGAAACCGACCATTATACCAGGAGGCGCTGTATATCCACCCCTATTATACCTTAGGCGGCAAAAACAAGTCAAGCTTGTCCCCGGCCAAAGGAGACCCCCTTCAGTTCCCTGGGACCGGTCCTCTTCGGAATACCCGCGGCCGCGGGAAGTAGACACTGTCACTGACTATTTCCCGCCTGATTTCCCTTCCTTCTAAGGTCACTACCCGCTCCACCTGCACCCGGTAACCCGGTGCCCCCGCCTCCTCCTCCAGCAGTTCCCCAGCCGGGAGGGTGGGATCCAAGACATATTCAACGGGTGCTTCTATCTCCTCTATTTCCCCTGTTTCCAGCCGGATTCCCTCCGGTGTCCAGCTTTTCCCCAAAACTGCCAGCTCCAGGCGGTCTTCCCGGATCCGGGCAACCAGCAAAAGGGGGCTGATGCCCCTATTGGCCAGCTTAAGATCCAGGTAATTGTAGACCACCGTCGCATCCAGCCCCAGGGGAATATAGGCGACGGGCCGGGAATGGCAGTGGCGTTCGACAACCTCCATGCCGGCCAGGAGGGCAGCATGAAAGAGGGTAGAGGAAACCTGGCAGACACCGCCGCCAATCCCGGAGACCAGTTCCATATTCACCAGCTCCGGGGCTTCCATGAAGCCATATTGGGGCTCCCGGGGCCCCACAACATCGTTGAAGGAAAGGATCTCCCCCGGCTCAATTATGGTCCCGTCGAGGGCGGCGGCGGCCAGCTGGATATTGACGGCCCGGTTTTCCTCCTCCCGCTGGAAAACCGTTACAGCCTGCCCCAGGATCCCAATCTCACCCAGGGCCAAAATATCCTCCTGACTCGTTGCCGGCGCAATCTCCCGCACCAGCAGAGGAACCTGTCCCGGCTGGAAGTTCTTGATTTCCGCTTCCAGGCGCTCCCAGGATGCCCCCTGCTCCAGCTCCAAACCCTTCCGGCCCGGAATTACAGTCATGGTATCCGGGTCCAGGGAGGCATTCCGGGGCCTGCTGTTTATCTCCCGGGCCAGGGCGGCAAAATATTCCTCCCTCCCCTTTTCATCCACAAGGAGGGAGAGCTCGATCTCCCTGCCCCGCCGCCAAACCTGCCAGCGTTCCCGGACCTGCTCCAGCAGGCTGCCCTTTCTTCCCACTCCGTAGGCCTCCTCCAGGACTGCCCTTCTATCGAGCCTAATCCCTATTTCCTCCGGGATCAGTTCCCAGACCCTGTCGCCATAGTAAAGATCCAGGGGTTTGGTCTCCAGCTCCCGGGCCAGATCTTCAATGCGGCTGGCGGCCTCTCCCCTGGGCAGCCCACCCAGGTAGTGGTTGTGGATCCTCACCCCATAAAAAATCCGGTCTTCAAAATGATACTCAAGTCCCAACCAGAGCCCTGCCAGAAGCAGGAAAAGCAGCAGAGGACCTCCCGCCAACAGCAGCAGCCGGTTCCTGGCCATGGCTTATCCTACTCCCTGGGCCCGCTGTCGCACTATCTCGTACATGAGGAGGGAGCCAGCCACCGAGGCATTGAGGGAAGAAATGCGGCCCCGCATGGGCAGTTTAACAAGAAAATCACATTTCTCCTTGACCAGGCGGCGTATGCCCCTCCCCTCCCCCCCAATAACCACGGCTATGGGGCCGGTCAGATCAGCCTCTGTATAGACCTGTTCCCCCTGGGGATCTGCCCCCACTACCCAGATGCCCTGGCCCTTCAGCTCTTCGATATACTGGGCAAGGTTGGCCACCTGGGCCACGGCCATGTATTCCAGGGCCCCGGCCGAGGCCCGGCCGACTGCCGCCGTCAGGGGAGCCGCCCGCCGCCTGGGCACCACCACCCCGTGGACCCCGGCACATTCGGCGGTGCGGATCAGGGCCCCCAGGTTGTGGGGATCCTCTATCCCATCTAAGAGGAGCAGAAAGGGGGCTTCCCGGCGTTCCCGGGCTATCTGCAAAATGTCCTCCACGGCCACATATTCCTTGGCCAGGGCCTGGGCTATTACCCCCTGGTGTTTACCCGTCAAAGACATCCGGTCCAGGTGCGCCCTTTCCACTTCCTGCACCAGGATCCCCCTTTCCCGGGCCAGGCGCCGCAGCTCCTGCAGGGGGCCGGGCCTGCTGCCTGCAGCCAGCAGAATTTTATTTACGGGCCGCCCGGAACGGAGTGCCTCCAGAACGGCATTCCGTCCCTCCAAGTACTCTTCTGCCACCTCTGACCCTCCCTACCAACACCAAAGTAGATTTGCCGGTATTATTCTACTCCCTGGCCCTTTCCTTTATGACCTGCCACCAGGTCCTCGATCAAAGGGGCCCGGCCGCAGGACATATCCCCCTCATAGCAGACCCCTTCCACCTCACAGCTGGGCCCGGCCAGGGCAAAGAGGCGGGGTGCCACTTTGCGGACCTCGGCCAGCATCTTTTCTGCCAGTTCCCTGATCTCCCACTGGGCCCGCTGGCAGCAGCGCAGGCGCAGGAAATTGTGGAGGCTTCTGGCATTAAAGGTTGCCACCAGCTTCGTCTCACAGGCGTTGGGGAGAATATAGCGGGCATCCTCCTTGGGAACAACTTTCGCCAGCTTGGAGTAGGCCTCCCTAATCTGCTCCATGGTTTCTTCATAAACTGCCAGGGCCTCGGGGTTGTTCCTGATGCTGGGAGGCACAATGAAGGCAAAACTGTCCTCGGCCACATAACGCTGGGACTTCTGGGAATAGGAGGCGATCCGGTGCCTGACCAGCTGGTGGGACAGGGCCCGGCTGACGCCTTCAATGGCAAAGGTAAAGGTAACGTGTTCTATAGGGGAGAAATGGCCCATCTGGATCAGCCTGGTCAGGAACTTGTCCACCTGCTCCGGGCTAAAGTTGTCCATAATTTCCGCCGCCCCCAGGGGAGAATAACAGAGGCGGGCAGCGGCCGCCACCGTCTTTTCCGGCTCCGGCGTGTGGTTGATCAGGGTTACCTTTAACACAGCTCTTCCCCTCCCATCTTTTTCTTCACTGCCCGGGATGGCCGTCGGCCCCCTCGGCAGCGAGGATAGCGATTATCTCCTCCAGCCGGTCCCACTCTCCCTTTAAAAACAGGTAGCCGAGGAGGACCTCCAGGGCCGTACTGTAACGATATTCCATAACCCGGGCCCCTCTGGGGACCTGGCCGATCCTGGCATTTCGCCCCCGCCGGACCAGTTCCCTTTCTTCTTCCGTCAGCCTCCCCAGAAGTTGGGTTAACTTTTGGGCCTGGGCCGAAGCCCGGACCCGCTTGACGGCTTCCCTGTGCAGATCCGCCCCCCGGTACAGGCCCTGCCTGACCAGATAGGTGCGGACAGAGAGCTCATAGACGGCATCCCCTATGTAGGCCAGGGTCTCCAACGGTAACTGTTCTGTTTGCAAGGGCCGGGAAGGGGCCGCCCCGGCCCCTTCTTCCTCCTTCTCCCTCCCGGCCAGGAGCCAGGAGAAAAAACGGCGCCAGTTCTCCATTTTCACCCCTACTTCCGCCGGTAGCGTACCCCCTGGGGGGTATCCTCCAGGATAATGCCCAGCTCGCTCAGCCGATCCCTGATGCTGTCGGCCAGGGCAAAGTCCTTCCTCTTCCTCGCTTCCTGGCGCACGTCGATAATGAGCTGCAGCAGCTCCTCCACCAGGCCGTCGTCGGCAGCCTTTTCCGCCGCCGGCAGCAGGCCCAGGACCTCGCCCATATCCTGGAAGGCCTCCCGGGCCCGGGCCAGGGCAGCCCTTTCCCCCGCCGTGGTGACGGGCTCCCGCAGGAAACTGTTGATCTCCCGGATGAGGTCAAAGAGTACACCTACGGCCAGGGCAGTATTAAAATCATCGTCCATGGCCGCGACAAATTTGGCCACGGCCTCCTCGGCCCGGTCCTGCAAGACACGGGCCCGCTCTGGCAATTCCCCTTCCTGGGAAAGTTCCTCCCCTTTGTCCAAGGCCTGCTCCAGCCCCTCCCAGGCATTCTGGATCCGCTCCCAGCCCTTCTGGGCGGCGGCCAGTTTCTCCAGGTCAAAATCTATAGGGCTCCGGTAGTGGGTGGACAAGAGGAAGAGCCGCAGGGCCAGGCCCGCATACTCCTGGCGGGCCTCCCTAATGGTAATTACGTTGCCCACCGACTTTGCCATCTTTTCCCCGCTGAAATTGACGAAACCGTTGTGGAGCCAGTAGCGGACAAAGGGCTGGCCTGTATAGGCCTCGGACTGGGCAATTTCGTTCTCGTGGTGGGGGAAAACCAGGTCCACGCCCCCACCGTGGAAGTCAAAGGTATCCCCCAGATACTTGTGGGACATAACGGAGCACTCGATGTGCCAGCCCGGCCGCCCCTTGCCCCAGGGGCTCTCCCAGGCGATCTCTCCCGGTTTGGCCCGCTTCCAGAGGGCAAAGTCCATCGGGTTGGCCTTCTTCTCGTCGACTTCCACCCTGGCCCCGGCCCGCATCTCATCCAGGCTGCGCCCGGAAAGCTTGCCATATTCGTCAAAGCGTTCCACAGCAAAGTATACGTCACCGTCGACCTCATAGGCGTAGCCCTTCTCAATCAGGCCCTGGACCATCTCGATAATATCGGAAATATGTTCGGTAACCCGGGGATAGATATGGGCCCGCTTGACCCCCAGGGCATCCATATCATCAAAATACTCGGCAATATATTTTTCGGCAATTTCTCCCGGGGTCACCCCCTCCTCGGCCGCCCTTGCTATGATCTTATCGTCCACGTCGGTAAAATTCTGGACATGGAAGACCTTGTAGCCCTTGTATTCCAGGTAGCGGCGGATGACATCCCACACCACATAGGGCCTGGCGTTGCCCACATGGCAGTAATTGTAGGGGGTCACCCCGCAGACATAAATGCTCACCTTATTCCCTTCCCGGGGCTTAAACTCCTCCTTGGTTCTGGTCAGGGTATTGTAGACCCGAAGCGCCATTTTGTTCCCTCCTTTTCCTTATAAAAAACGGGTCACCATCACAGAGACGGTGAACCCGCGGTTCCACTCTATTTGGATATCTTCATATCCCCCTCAGAGGTACTTCCCCCCGTTTAAAGGGGCAAATACCTGGATACTGTAACGGGTATACCCGGCGGCACCTACTCGGCCATCCCTTTGGGCGCCGCGGCTTCGAGGCGCACTTCGGAGCCCCTCGCACCTGGGGATTACTTGCAGCCAAGGTAATCCCTCTCTGTCAGGGTCAGGACCCTACTCCTCCCCTTCATTGCCTTTGCTTCTGCTTCCTTATTCTTTTATCCTATGTTCCCGGTACCGGAGGGTTCCGGCTCCATCCTATTGGGCAACACCGGCCAGGGCCAGGCTCCGCTTAATCCTGGAGACAACCCGCTCCTTCCCCAGGATGGCTATCAATTCATTGAGCTCCGGGCCGTGGCTGCTGCCGGTAAGGGCTATCCTCAGGGGCATAAAGACCTTCTTGCCCCCCAGCTTCAGTCCCTTGCTGATGTTCCGGAGGATTTTTTTCGCTGCCTCCGGTGTCAAATCCGTTGTGTCCTCCAAAGCTGCAAAGAGGGCCTCCACCACCTGGGGCACCTGCTCCTGCTGGAGGATCTCCTTCAGCCCTTCCTCTTCAAAGGCAAATTCGTCATTGAAGAAGACATCCACATGCTCGACAATCTCCGATATACAGCTGGGATATTCCCGCACCGAGGCCACCACCATTTTGACCCACTCCCACTCTTCAGGGGTCAATTCCTCGGCCAGGTAACCGGCCTTCTGAAGATAGGGAACGGCCAGTTCGGTGATCCTTTCCAGGGGGCTGTTCTTGATGTAGTGGCCATTCAACCACTGGAGTTTCTTCATGTCAAAGACCGCCGGTGCCCGGGAAACCCGGTTGAGGTCAAAGCGCTGAACCAGTTCATCGAGGAGAAAGATCTCTTCCTCCCCCTCCGGGGACCAACCCAGCAGGGCCAAGAAGTTCACCACGGCCTCGGGAAGATAACCCTTGTCCCGGTATTGTTCCACGGCCACATCTCCCTTGCGCTTGCTCATTTTAGACCGGTCCTCGGCCAGGATGAGGGAGATATGGGCAAATTTCGGGGGCTCCCAGCCCAGGGCCTGGTACAGCAGGATCTGGCGCGGGGTGTTGGAAAGGTGCTCTTCTCCCCGAAGCACATGGCTTATCTTCATCTGATAATCGTCCAAAACACAGGCATAGTTGTAAGTGGGAAGGCCGTCGGACTTAACAAGGACAAAATCCCCTATCCCATCACTGTCAAACTCCACCCGGCCCCTCACCAGATCTTCCACCACTACCTTTTCGCCACTGGGCACCCGGAATCTGACCACGGCCTGGCGCCCTTCCTGGCGACATCGTTCCTGCTCCGCCCGGGAAAGGTTGCGGCACTTGCCGCTGTAGCGGGGCATTTCCCCCCTGGCCAGCTGCCGCTGCCGCTCCTCCTCCACCTCTTCTTCGGAACAGAAGCAGTAGTAGGCTTTCTCTTCGGCCAGCAGCCGCTCTGTATACTCCCGGTAGATCTCCAGGCGTTCCGTCTGGCGATAGGGGGCATAGGGCCCACCGACCCCCGGCCCCTCATCCCAGTCTATTCCCAGCCACTTTAAATCCCGGAGAATATTCCTTTCCGACTCTTCTGTCGAGCGTTCCAGATCGGTATCTTCAATTCGCAGGACCATGACACCATTATTCTTCCGGGCAAAAAGCCAGTTAAAAAGGGCAGTCCGGGCACCTCCGATATGCAGGGGGCCCGTGGGGCTCGGGGCAAAGCGTACCCGTATCTTATCCATGCCGGCAAACCTCCTTACCATCCACTTCCAGCTGTCCTGATTACCTAATTATATCACGGCACCGGTAGCAGGGCAAATCCCTGCCTAGGGGCAGTGGCAGGCCTTTGCCCGCAGGAGCACCACCGCCTGGGCGGCAATACCCTCGCCCCTCCCGGTGAAACCCAGGCCTTCCGTTGTCGTCGCCTTGATATTGATCCGGCCCGGTTCCAGGCCCAAAATGGGGGCCAGCCTCTCCTGCATGGCCGCCGTGTAGGGGGCCAATTTGGGGGCCTGGGCAATGATGACCGTGTCGACATTGACGGGGACAAAGCCCCCGGCCTCCACCTCGGCCATCACCCTTTCCAGGAGGAAGAGGCTCCCAACACCCTCCAGGGCCGGATCGGTATCGGGAAAATGCCGGCCGATGTCACCCTTCCCCACTGCTCCCAGGAGGGCATCCATAATGGCATGGGTGAGGACATCGGCATCGGAATGGCCCAGGAGACCCACGGGAGAAGGTATAGTAACCCCGCCCAGAATCAGGGGACGACCCTCCTCTAAGCGGTGGACATCGTAGCCTATACCGACTCTCATTTTGACACCCCCTTGGCCAGCAGGGCCTCGGCCAGAACGAAATCCTCAGGAGTGGTGATCTTAATGTTTTCGTAGGTTCCCAGGACCAGCTTAACCCGGTAGCCCAGGGCCTCGACCAGCATTGCATCATCGGTGACCTGGAGCTTCCTCTGCCGGCCTTCCCTGTAGGCCTCAAGGAGCAGGGGATAGGAAAAGGCCTGGGGCGTCTGGACCGCCCACAAAGAACGCCGTTCGGGGGTTTTTTTCACAAAGCCGGCCACATCGGCAATCTTGATAGTATCTTTAACGGGAACAGCCACCACCGCCGCCTGATATGTACGGACAGCTTGTACAACTTCCCCGATCAGGGCGGAAGGGAAAAAGGGGCGGACTCCGTCGTGGACCAGGACAAAATCTGGATCGGGATCCAGGGCTAAAAGCCCCTGATAAACGGAATCCGCCCGCTGTTCTCCCCCGGGGACAAGCTGGGACACCTTCTGGAAGCCGTATTTGTCAACCACTTCCCTCCGACAGTGGTCGATATCCTCCGGGCAGACAACAATGACTATCTCGTCCACCAGGGGGCTTTCCTCGAAAATAGCAATGGTATGGGCCAAAACAGGCCGGTCGCCCAGCATATGATACTGTTTTTTATGCTGGGCGGACCCTCCCATTCTGGTACCGCGACCGGCGGCGGCGATCAGAGCGACAATCCTGTCTCTCACAACACCTTCTCCTCCGTTTTCGGCTTGGCAAAGATCATCCTGCCTGCCGCCGTCTGCAGGACACTGGTGACCAGGACACCGATGGTCTCCCCGATGTGGCGCTTGCCGCCGTCGACGACAATCATGGTGCCATCGTCGAGGTAGGCCACCCCCTGGCCGGCTTCCTTGCCGTTCTTGATGACATGGACCTCCATCTCTTCCCCGGGCAGGACAACGGGCTTCACCGCGTTGGCCAGTTCATTGATATTGAGGACCGTTACCCCCTGCAATTCAGCCACCTTGTTCAGGTTAAAGTCGTTGGTCAGGATCTTGCCCTTCATGTCCTGGGCCAGGCGGACCAGCTTGCTGTCCACTTCGGCAATATCATCATAATCCCTTTCGCAGATCTGGACCTTAAACTCCAGCTCCTTCTGGATCTTGTTGAGGATGTCCAGGCCCCGCCGGCCCCGGTTGCGCTTGAGGAGATCGGAGGAATCGGCAATATGCCTCAGTTCCTCCAGGACAAAGCCCGGGATGACCAGGTCCCCCTCAATAAAGCCGCTTTTACAGATATCGGCGATCCGGCCGTCGATGATAACACTGGTATCAAGGATTTTGGGCGCCGAGCCCGCCTCCTGCCGGCCCATTTTTTCTTTGCCAAAGCGCAGGTTGCTGAAAAGCTGGTAAATTTCGTCCTTCCTCTTTACCGCCATCACCATTCCCAGGTAGCCCAGCCCCAGGTTGGCAATCAGGGGCAGGATAAAGCCGATGAAGGGTACCTGGGAGAGGGGAAAGCCCAGCAAGTTGGCGATGATCAAGCCGATAATAAGGCCGAGGGCTCCTGTGACGACATCGTAAAGGGGTATTTTCTGCAGCCTGGCTTCACTCCACTGGATCAAGGTCAGGCCCTGGTTTATAACACTGGGGGCCACGAAATAGGCAATCACAGCACCGGCCAGGGTTCCCACCGCCATGGTGCCACCGTAGACGACGGTGTTGCCGGCGAAATTGGCCACCGTTGTTATAAAGGGCCAGCCGTAAAGGGCCAGCTGATAACCACAAATACCACCGATAAGGGCAATGATCATGCGGATTAATTTTCGTATCACTGCCATCACTTTCCTCTCTCGACTTCCCTGTGATCTTTATTATTATACGCTATCATAATACCCTCTGACAAGCACACTTCCCATGGAACGCCTCCTTTACCAAATCTTCTCTCCTTCTCCTATTATTATGACCTGATACTTTACTGCTTAAACCCGGCTAAAGAAAGAAAAACGCCAGTTTATCTGACGTCAGTTGAAGATAGCCTTTTCCCTTGTCTCTGCACGGGTGCAGAGACAAGATGGAATAGCTGTATGGGGAACATCTGCCGGCCTGACACCAGTAAACCTAATTTATTGCTACTCAAAGAGCTCGTCGATTAGACCTTCAGCCTCATCTTCTTCGATGTCCTTGGCCAGCACCAGTTCACTGATTAGGATTTGGCGGGCACTGTCCAGCATTTTGCTCTCACCCGTTGACAGGCCCTTTTCCTTCTTCCGGATGGAAAGGTTCTTGACCACTTCGGCCACTTCATATATATCCCCACTCCGGATCTTTTCCATATTGGCCCGGTAACGCCGGTTCCAATTGGAAGACATCTTGGTTTTTTGGTCTTTGAGGATCTGGAGGACCTTTTGTACCTCTTCTTCATCGATTACCTCACGCAGACCCAGTTTGTTGACACTGTTGGTGGGAATCATTACCTTCATATCGCCCAGGGGCAAATGCATAATGTAGTATTTGCGTTTTTCCCCCAGAACCTCCTTTTCCTCAATAGCCTCTATTATTCCGGCCCCGTGCATCGGGTAAACGATTTTGTCACCAACATTGAACATTAAATTACCTCCTCTGGGCAAAAAGACGCCAAAGTAAGTTAACTATATAATAACACAATCTGGCATTTATGTCAAGAACAATAAATTATATCATTCTTCGTATACCTTGTCAATAAAATTGTTATCAGCCCCCAGGCTATTTACATTGACAATGGCAATCAAGGCTGGGTATAATGGAGGCAGGATCATAAAGCTAGATTGGGTAGAAGTGAGGGATGTAGCTGTGGGCATACACGATTTGCTTTGCAGTGAGTTTCAACAACGGGTAGACGAATGCCTGATCCGCCACCGCAGTATTCTCGACGTACTGGCCAAGTTCCAGGAAGGACCCTCCCGGACCAATCGGGCTGTTACCAAGGCCGTGACCAGCTGTGGCTGCCTGCAGATTAACGCAGGCAAGCAGAATATACCCCTCGATGTCCCCCTCGAAAAACTGGGACAGTATGTAGAGTCACACCTGGAAGGGAAACTGTGCCCCGATTGCAGGGAAATAATTGAGTCAGAGTTGGGAGCAACCCTTTTTTACCTTGCCGCCCTCTGCAACCTTTTGGACATTGACCTCTACGATGTGCTGATTAAGGAGCACAAAAAACTGCAGACCCTCGGGGTCTTTAACCTTTCTTGAGGGTTTTGTCTCCCTTTGGGAAATAAAGGACGGGTAATGGCCTTTCCGAGCCATTACCCGTTTTTCATTTGCTGCTCCAACATTTGCTGCTCCAAAGAGAAATGCAGCTATTATATCCGGGCCAACCAGTGTTCGTAAGCCGGGTCTTCACCGGTCACAACTTTGAAGAATTTATCCTGGAGGGCCCTGGCAATGGGGCCGGCTTCCCCCTTGCCGATGGTTATGCCGTCTATTTCCCGGATGGGGGTAATCTCGGCCGCCGTGCCGGTAAACCAGACTTCATCGGAAATATATAACTCATCCCGGGTTGTATGGGTCTCGACAACAGGATAGCCCAGATCCTCGCACAGGGTCATTACCGAACTCCGGGTAATGCCTTCCAGGACCGTGGGTACAGGAGTGGTAAAGACCTTGCCCCTTCGGGCCCAGAAAATATTTTCCCCCGGGCCTTCGGCCACATAGCCATTGGTATCCAGGAGGATAGCTTCGTCGTAACCGTCGGCAGCAACCTCCATGGCCGCAAAAACCGAGTTTACATAATTGCCGCCAATCTTTGCCTTGGTGGAGGTGGAATTTATATAGCTGCGGTTATAGGAGGAAATCTTGGCCCTAATTCCCTTCCGGAGGCCTTCTTCCCCCAGATAGGCGCCAAAGGGAATGGCGGCCACCATCACCCGGACCGGGACATCCAGGGGGTTCAAGCCCACCTTCTCTCCTCCTCGAAAGACCAGGGGCCGGATATAGCAGCTCTTTAAGTTGTTGACCCGGACCGTCTCCTTAATTGCTTCAGAAATTTCTTCCCTGGTGTAGGGGATCTCCATCCGGAAGATAGCAGCGGAGTCGAAGAGCCGGTCCACATGCTCCTGCAGGCGGAATACCGCCGCACCGCCGTCTTTGGTCCCATAGGCCCGGATGCCCTCAAAGATACTGGTACCATAGTGGAGGGCATGGGTCATAACATGGACCCGGGCCTGATCCCAGGGGACAAAACTGCCGTCCAACCAAATCTTTTCTGCTTGCACTTTGTCCTCTACCCCCTTTATTAATTTGCCCTTTAGGATATTTTTCTATTTATTCTGCCCCTCCTACCAAATACCTTCCCCGGGAAAAACAAAAAGGGCAATTTTCATACAGTTTCTTTACCAGCCCCTTTCCCCCGGCACTGCCGGCAGTAATCCAAGAGGAGCCCTGCCACTCCCTCAATATCGGTGAAGGCAAAGGTGGGAACATCCAGGTCCAGGGGAGAATCTGCGACTGCCCCAATTAAATATCCGGGCGGTGCCAGCAGTTTTGCCGGAAACCCCTGGCGGAAGACCTGCAGCTTGGGGTAGGGGGCTCCCTTGTAGCCTTCCGCCAAGACCAGATCATAATCCCCCAGGCCTTCCACTATTTCCTCCAGGGAAAGCTCTCCTTCCAGCCGGCGGATCAGGGCAAATTTTTGGGGGGTGGAAAGGGCCACGGCATCGGCGCCAGCCCTGGCCAGGCGCCAGGTATCCTTTCCCGGCTGGTCCAGGGAAAAGTCGCCGTGAAAATGTTTTAGATAGGCTGCCCGTAAACCCCGCTCCTTCAGCCGGGGCAGCAATTTCTCCAGGAAGGTAGTTTTCCCCACCCCCGACGGTCCCACCACCAATACCACTGGGATCATATCATTTTTCTCCTCCCTATGGGTTGATTACGTGCTAACCTGCCCTTTTCGGGCCAAGAAAAGGGCCCTGGGTGGGCGGGCTTCCTGCGCCCTTCCCCTACTCCAGGACCTTGGTAATCACGGTCACAAAGTTTTTATTGCGGGCCAACCTGTGTTCCTGGGTGCGGAGGATTAAATAGGAAGCCACCAGCAGGATAAGGCCGAGGAAAATCCCCGGGGCCTCCGTATTGCCAAGCTGCCAGGTCCGCCCCAGCCACTGGCCCAGGCCAAAACCCAGGAAAAAGTTGATCAGGGGAACAACATAGGCAAGAAAGGCAGCCAGCAGAACCCCCCCGGCGGAGGTTTCCAGCTGCACCCGGTCCCCCTCCCGGGCCCCGATGGGATTTTGCGCCACAACCGTCAATTCCCGGGCAGGTTCCAAGGCGTGGAGACCGCCGCACTGGCCGCAGTTACTGCAGATAGTGTGGCGCCGGGTCTGCACCCGGGCCCTATCGCCCATGGTTTCCACAACTACTCCGACCTGCTCCACCTCAACTCCCCCTTCTTAACAGGCAGCAAGCAGTAGTAGGATAATTCCAGCGGTAATTATAATGGGAAGGATCCTTTGCCACCACTGATTTTCGGGAGGATCGGAGAGAACAAGGCGTTCAACCCGCCGGGACAGTAAACCAGCCCGCTGCTTGCCCAAAATAGCCACCCCCGGCTGCCTGAAGGCAACGGCACCCCTCTGGCGCATCAGGCGACCCAGTTTCACCAGGGACTGGGCCAGCACCAGGGGCTCTCGGGTAAGCCTCCGGGCATAATCGTCACAGGCCTTTTCCCGTTCCCACATGAATCTCCTGTAAGATAGGTAGCCTGCAGGATTGAAGGCCATCAGGTCCCGGCAGACAACCAACAGCCAGCCAAAGAAATAATCCCAGCCGGCCAAATGCCCCAGTTCATGGGCCAAAACCGCCTCCAATTCCTCCCTGGTTAGATTCTCCAGCAGTTCCCGGGATACGGCAATCCTGGCTTCATGGAAGCCGAAGGTAAAGCAGACGGGATAACCCTTGCCCTGGCACCAATAAAGGCGGGGTGGGTTCAGGCCTGCTTCCCCGGCCAACCTGGCGACTATTCCTTCCAGTTCCGGTGCTTCCCCCACTGCCACAGGCCTGCACCGGCGGACCAGGAAGTAATAACTGATGAGGCGGAAACCAACCCGTAAACAACCGAGGCCAAAAACAAGCAGGAAGAATAATCCCCAGTAGGGGCTGAGCCGGCCGCTCAGCCTGCAGAGGAGACGTTCTAGCTGAAACCACAGCAGGTTGCCCTGGCTGCAGCCCTGCCCGGACATGGGGCAGAGAAAGAGATAGCCGATAACGGGCAGCAACAAGGGCAGCATGAAAAGCCAGGCCCGCAAGCGGGGATCCCCAATGGAGAAAACTTTGACTGCCATTGCTACCAGGACGTAAACTACAGCTGCAGTGAGGAGGGTATAGAGGATATATATGGTTAAGTCAAAGTTTTCCAAAAAAGTCAACATTCTTACTCGACCTTTCTTTTCTCAGCAATCAGGGCTTCCAGGCGATCCAGCTGTTCCTCATCTTCCACCTGCTCCAGCCGGTTTAAAAA
>LFSN01000007.1 GCA_001513125.1 Clostridia bacterium DTU030 | reverse complement strand
CCGCCCCTGGCATAGAGCTCCACATGGGCCTGGAGGGACTGCCCGATGATGTCCTCCCGGCGCAGGGCTTCCAAAGCCCGGGCTACTTCCGCCCTCACAGCCAGCAGGCCCTGCCATTTTTCCTCCAGCTCATCATCCAGGTACTCCCCGGGCAATTCCGGCCAGTCTAACAGGTGCACGCTGGCTTCCTTTTCCCCTGCTGCCGGCAGGTAATCCCAGATTTCCTCGGCCGTATAGACCAGGACCGGGGCCATGACCCGGACAACGGTATTGATAACCTGATACATGACCGTCTGGGCAGCCCGGCGCTCCCGGGAAAGGGGTTCCGAACAGTACACCCGATCTTTGATAATATCCAGGTAGACAGCGCTCATATCAATGGCACAGAAATTGTGGAGATTATGATAGAGGAGGTGATACTCATACTGGTCGTAGGCCCTGGTCACCTTTTCTACCATCCTGGCCAGGCGGTTCAAAGCCCAGCGGTCAATCTCCGGCAGTTCCTCATAGGGTACCTGGTCCTGGGCCGGGTCGAAATCGTAGAGATTCCCCAGGAGGAAGCGGCAGGTGTTACGGATCTTCCTATAGATCTCGGACAGCTGGTCGAGGATCTCAACGGAAACCCGGATGTCGGCTTTGAAGTCGGAAGAGGCCACCCACAGGCGCAGGATATCGGCCCCGTACTTGGCAATAACCTCGGCTGGGTCAATGACATTGCCGACGGATTTGGACATCTTCTTGCCTTCACCATCTACCACGTAGCCGTGGGTTAAGACCCCTCGATAGGGTGCAGTTCCCCTGACGGCCACAGCGGTCAGGAGGGAAGACTGGAACCAGCCCCGGTGCTGGTCACTCCCTTCCAGGTACAGATCACAGGGCCATTCCAGGTCGGGATGATTGTCCAGAACCGCCATGTGGCTGGAACCGGAATCAAACCAGACATCCATTGTATCCTTCTCTTTAGTAAACTCCTGGCTGCCACATTCTGGACAGGTCGTCCCCGGCGGCAGGATTTCCACCGCTGTTTTTTCAAACCAGGCATTGGAACCTTCCCGGCGGAAGAGGTCCCGAACAGCGGCAATGGTTTCATCGGTAATCAATTCTTTACCGCAATCGGCACAATAGAAGATGGGAATGGGGACACCCCAAACCCGCTGCCGGGAGATACACCAGTCATGGCGCTCCTTGACCATATTGTGGATCCTATCCCGGCCCCAGGCAGGATACCACTTGACCCGATCAATGGCGGCCAGGGTCTCGTCACGAAAATCCTTTACCGAAGCAAACCATTGTTCCGTAGCCCGGAAAATAACCGGATCCTTGCAGCGCCAGCAGTGGGGATACTGGTGGGTCACCTTGCCAAAGCCCAGCAAATAGCCCCCCTCCTGCAGCTTGGCCGCAATGGGTTCACTGGCCTCATTGATATGGAGGCCGGCAAAGGGTCCCGCCTCGGCGGTAAAGACACCCCTGGTGTCCACAGGGTTCAGCACAGGGAGATCATATTTGAGGCTGCTCTCATAGTCTTCCATACCATGGCCGGGAGCAGTGTGGACACAGCCCGTCCCCTGGTCCAAGGTCACATAATCGGCCAGGATTACCACCGACTCCCTGTCCATAAAGGGATGCCGGCACCTGACACCCTCAAGTTCACTCCCCTGGTACAGGGCAACAACCTCACCCAGGGGGTAATCAACAGCTTCGGCCACAGCTGGGAGCAGTTCCTTGGCCATTACCAGGAGTTCATCGCCACTTTCCACCAGGGCATATTCTACGTCAGGATGGAGGGCAATGGCTACGTTGGCCGGTAAGGTCCAGGTGGTGGTGGTCCAGATGACAAAGGATACAGGCTTGCCAAAGCCCGTTAACTTCCCTTCAGGATCTTCCTTGACGGGGAATTTGACATAGATGGAATCAGAGGTCTTGTCACCATACTCCACTTCTGCCTCCGCCAGGGCAGTCTCACAGGTGTAGCACCAGTAAACAGGTTTCAATCCCTTGTAGATGTAACCCTTTTTGGCCATTTCCCCAAAAACTTCTATCTGCCTGGCCTCATATTCCGGGTGCAGGGTAAGGTAAGGATTTTCCCAATCACCCCTGACACCCAGGCGCCTGAACTGCTTCCTCTGGATGTCGATGTATTTGTGGGCGTACTGGGCGCAGTAACTGCGCAGTTCACTCACACTTACCCTGCTCCGGTCAATCCCCAGCTGCTTGATGGCGGCATGCTCGATGGGAAGGCCGTGGGTATCCCAGCCGGGCACATAGGGGGTATCATAGCCCCGCATAAAGGCATACCTGTTGACGATATCCTTCAAGATCTTATTTAGGGCCGTCCCCAGGTGAATGTCACCATTGGCATAGGGAGGCCCGTCGTGGAGGATAAATTTCTTCTGTCCCGCCCGTTTCTTCCGGGACAGGGCATAGTCTCCCATTTCCTCCCACCGGCTTAATATTTCCTGTTCCCGTTTGGGAAGGTTAGCCCGCATGGGAAATTTTGTTTTCGGTAAGTTCAGTGTCTTACTATAGTCCATTGTCAACACCTCCGTCGGCATTAAGGAGCAAATAAGCCCCTGTATTTTCTACCCCTTATAATAAAAGAACCTCTAGTCCGAAAGGACGAGAGGTTTCCCGCGGTACCACCCTTCTAGCCATACCTCCACATTAACACAGCCCGGAACTACTTTCCGGGTGTATGGCCCTCAATATGATAACGGTCTGTACCGGCCCTTGCCTACTCCCAGTAACGGTTTCAGCAGGCAACTCCCGGGTGATTTTCACCAGGGTCTCCGTGCTGGCTTTCACCATACCCAGCTCGCTGCCCGGATTAGCCTGATTACTCTTCCCGTTCATCGTTCTTAACAAATATTCCGATTTTATATCTAAATTATAGTTAAGTGGCTGCCGAAAGTCAACTCCAGCTGGTAGGTAAGGAATGAAGGGCTATTCCCCCGGCTCAGCAGGGGCGGCCGGTCTCAAGGCTTGGTCCCGGTAGTACCAGCGCCCCAACAGATAGGTGAGAATTACAGCCGTTATTATGCGGATCACTATCAGCACCCAAAAGCGGGCGCCCAGGGCCACAAAGATGGCTGCATCTTCCACCACCGCATGGTTAATACCTAAAAACATGCACAGGAGGGTCATCTCCCGGGAGTCCACCAGCCCTTCCCGCCGGGTCTGGTAAAGGACGCCGGCACCGTAAATGAGGCCGATGAAGACCCCGGCGACCAGGGCAGGAGCCGATGCCTGAGTCAGGTACATACCTCCCAACGCCGGTTCCACCTTGCGGGAAATCCTCTGCAGCAAGCCGGAATCCTTTAATATTTCCAGGGCAATCAGGAGGGGAATTACAATAAGGGCAATCTTGAGCACGGATTGGAAGCTGCTTTTCAGGCCCAAATAAAGGATCGACAACATAGCTCCTTCCCCCTACATAAGGATATTTAACATAATCCCGACCACTATGGATGATGCCACCCGGCCGACGGCAACCGGTACCGGTCGCCCCCCGGCCCTGGCAACAATAGCCGTTTCTATCAGCAGGGAGTGGCAGATCAACAGCATGGCTCCAATAACAGTAACCTGCTTTACTGTCAGGTTGAGGGCAGCCAGAACCCCGACGCCGGCATACAAATTAGACAAATTGCCCAGTACCAGGGCAAGGGCCGCTTCACCGGGCAAACCAAAGAGGGCCATCAGGGGCGAGCAATAGTGGGCAATGAGCGCCAGCCAGCCGGAATGCTCTAAAAAGGTTATAAAAAGGGTCACGGGGATTACTATTTTAGCCATTTCCAACAGCACCCGGACAGCATTGATAGCCCCCCGGAGGATGGTTGCTTTTCCGACCAACCGCTATCACCCCTCATCCTTTAATTCCTTCTCCAATTCCAGGAGGAGTTCCATCTGGGCCTCCAGCAGGGTCTTAATCTTGCTCTGGAAAACCCTAAGCTCCTGTTTCCTTTGCTGGAACTGCTGGAGGGTAGCCTGCAATTGCTCCTCGGCCTCGGCAATGATCCCTGCCGCCTTTTCCCGGGCTTCCTTGAGAATTATTTCCACTTCCCGCTGGGCATTGTTCTTTGCCTCCTCGGCCGTCTGCTGGGCCAAAAGCAGGGTGTTTTTCAAAGTCTCCTCTAGACGCTGGTACTGTTCCAGCTGTTCCCGCAGGTTCTGATTCTTATCCTTAAGGTCCAGGTTTTCCCGGTACAGGGCTTCATAATCTTGAATAATGAGATCCAGGAATTCATCGACCTCCTCCTCACTGTAGCCGCGGAAGGTACGCCTGAATTCCTTCTTCTCAATATCAAGGGGGGTCAACGGCATGGTCTCCACCTCCTAAAAGAAAAGGGATAGCAAAAGTCTGCGCAAGAGCTGGAAAAACAAAAGGGCAATGAGGGGCGAAAAATCTAAGCCGGCCCCCATGGGCAAAAGGCCACGGAAGGGCGCCAGCAAGGGCTCCGTCAGCTGGTATATCAGCCTTATGCCCGGAGCATAGGGGTCGGGCCTGAGCCAGGACAAAAGGACTCGTACAATAATGAGGAGATAAATGAGATCAAAAATAGTGTTTACTATCCAGTGGAGGGAATAGGAAAGACTTGCACCCAAAGAATCACCCCTTTTCCGCCATTTCCCGGGACCGCCTGCTTGCAGCGCGAACGGCTTCTATAACGGTGCCGCGAAAGGCCCTTTTCTCCAATACAGAAACGGCCGCGATGGTGGTTCCAGCCGGGGAAGTAACCATGTCCTTGAGCTCCCCCGGGTGCTTCTCTGTCTCAAGGACCATCCGGGCAGCCCCCAGGAGGGTCAGGGCAGCGAGGCGCTGGGCTATTGGCCTGGGAAGGCCCTCCTGCACGCCGGCATCGGCCAGGGCCTCAATAAAGAGGTAACAGTAGGCGGGGCCCGAACCACTCAAACCTGTGACGGCATCTAAAAGGTCTTCTGGGACTATAAAGGCCTCTCCCACGGCAGCAAATAGCTCCTGGGCTAGCTTCCCTTCTTCCTCCCCAGCCCGGCTCCCCAGAGCAATACCGGCGGCCCCGGCCCCTACCAGGCAGGGAGTATTGGGCATTACCCGGATAACAGGAGCCCCCTGGATATAGCTTTCCAGTTTCTGCAGGCTTATCCCGGCGGCGATGGAAATCACCAGCTGTTTTGGTGACCACTTACCCTTAAGGGGCTCCAATACTTCCTCTATAACCTGGGGTTTAACCGCCAAAACCACCACGTCAGCCTTCTCCAGGACTTCCCCATTGTCCTTGACGGGATTGATACCCAGTTCCGCTACGATTTCCTGGAGACGCCCTTTATCGGGATCACTGGCAAAGACACTCCCGGCTTTTACCAGATCCCCCTGTACGATTCCCCGCATCAAAGCACTGCCCATAGCGCCGGCGCCTATAAAGCCGAAGGATTTTTCCCCTGCTGCCATATTGCATCCTCCTCCAGTTTACTTGACCCACGGAAAACGGGAATTGTCGAAGGTACGCTCCCCTTCATCGGCGGCAATATCCACATTATTCGGTGTGAAGAGAAATATACCCTGCCCCACCTTTTGGATGCCACCATCGGTGGCAAAGGTGGCTCCGCTGACAAAATCAATTATCCGCTGGGCCAGGTCCCCCTCCGTTTCCTCCAAATTGAGGACAACGGGCTGTCTCCCCTTGAGGTGATCTACCACCCGTTTGGCATCCTCAAAGGTAGTAGGTTCCACTACCACTACTCGCATCCGGGTCTGGCTCGGCAAACTGATCACCTTCCCCCTTTTTGGCTTTTCGACCGGTTCAATATCCGGCTCCAGGATGATATCCTCCTCCACCGTCACCTCTTCAAAACCAATCAGGCGCAAAAACTTATCCATCAGAGTTGCAGCCACTTCCAGACCCCCTTTTTTAATTCTGCCGTTTTCCGAAAAGGGCGGTGCCAATGCGCACCATATTGGCACCCTCCTCTACTGCCACCGTATAATCATTACTCATGCCCATGGAAAGATACTGCATTGACACCCCGGCTGGGTAATCCCCCTGTTCAAACAATTCCCGCAGCCGGCGAAACACAGGTCTGGCGGCTTCAGGATCGTCATAATAGGGTGCAATGGTCATCAAGCCGCAGACCTTTATATTTTGCATGGCTGCTACCTGCCGGAGAAAGGGTTCCAATTCCCCCGGCGCAAGGCCAAACTTGCTTTTCTCACCGGCTACATTGACCTGAACCAGGCAGGGTACAACCACTCCCCTTTGGGCAGCCCGCCTTTGTATTTCCTGGGCCAGGGAAAGCCGGTCCAGGGAGTGGATTAAAGCAAAATTTGTGAGACAGTGTCTGACCTTATTCCTCTGCAGGTGACCGATTAAATGCCACTTGGCGGGAGCGACCACCTCCCTTTGCTTTTTCAGGGCTTCCTGGACCCGGTTCTCGCCCAAATCAGTAATTCCTGCCGCTATGGCAGCATTGATCTTCTCCCCAGGCACGTCCTTTGTCACGGCAATCAGGGTTATCTCGTCGGGATCCCTTCCCCGTTGGGCAGCAGCTTGGCTAATCCTGGCACGGACATGGGCAATGTTCTTTGCAATATCCTCCACTATCCTCATCCTTTCCTCCGGGGATAGAACACCCCTATAACTATGCTGGTATATGCAGTAGTACAGGTTGCTATTTAATTATCTTATCCTCTGTCCTTCCCGGACCCGGGCAGGATTGGCTATAACTTCATCGTAAAGGGAAATGCCCTCCACAACCACCAGCTCCTCGTTTCCCCCCACAACCTCCACCGGCTGGTAAACCACCCTTCCTTCCCGGTTCAGGTAAAGGCCTGTCCCTCCCCCTTTTCCTTCCAGCAGGGCAGTCCGGGGAACCACCAGGCCTTCATAGCAGGCCTGGGTTACTTCGACAAGGAATTTTCTTTGCGTCAGCAATTCTGGCCTGTAATCGAGGACCTGCAATTTCAACAAGCCCAGGTCATCCTCAATACTGCTGTCCAGGACCTTACAATTAACTTCCCCCTGTCCAATTTCCGGGAAACCGACGGTAATCCTCTTTTTCCCTGCCAGGGCTTCCAGCTCTTCCCCGGACAGCAGGGTCACCATATGAAGGCTGAAATTATCAACTATGCGCATAAGGGGGGTGCCGGCCTCGACCTCAGTACCGGCCCGGGTAACGTGCACAGGCAGTTCCTGCCCTTTAAGGGCGATAGATTCCAAAACACCAAAATCCGTTACCCGCCCCGTATTAAACCTCCCCCCATCAGCAGGAAGGCTGTAGGTGACAACACCGGCGACGGGGGTCTTGACCGGGTAGACGGCTTCTGCCAGCAATCCTTCCAGTTCTTGTTCCCTTTGCCTCCAGAGCTCCCTGTCCTCCTGGGCTAGGGACCGCTCTTGGGTTAATTGGGTGAGAATATCCTGCCGTTCCTGCAAGATAGCCCCCATTTCCCCGGTTATTTTCCTGCCCTGCAGCACCTCCCCCTCCTGCAAATTCAGCTTGAGCTCCTGCACCTTTTCACCGAGTTCTTCCGTTTTGGCCGCCAGGGATACTTCTAGGGCAGCCGCCCGGGCCTCCCTTTCCTGCTGTAATTTAACCCTCTGCTCGGCAGCTTCCTCCAGGGCTGCAAGCCTTTGCTCCAAATCGGAGACAGTAACCATCTGGGCCACCGTCATACCGGCCGGAACCCTTTCTCCCTCGGGCACCAGGGGTTGGAAAATCCCTCCTACCGGGGCAGAAAGGCATACCTCTTCCGTAAAAAGGAAGCCGGTACCGGTACATTTATTCTCTATGGTCCCCTCGTGAACCAGTACGGTTTCGATACTGTAACTGCGGATAAAATCCCTGCACCAGGCCGCCCCAGTCCAGATAATAAAAAAAAGGAACAAAAGCCAGAGGAGATTCTTAAGGGGCCTTCCCGCCCCATATTTGACCCCTTTCCGGCGAACCTTACGACCCCTTTCCAAGGAAATCCTTCCCTTCCAGGTCATAACATTATCTATTTCTTTTTTCCACACAGAAGGGCCGATTCCTTTCTCCAGACTATCTGCAACTGCTAAAATACAGGTACTATTTTAAGGACATAACGGCAGCCAGGCTCCCTGTCCTTTTGTTGTGGGCCCGGTAGGAAAAAAAGAGCCTTTCGTTACAGGCAGTACACAGCCGGCTTATATAGATGTTTTCCTCCTTCACTCCCATTTCCATCAGCTGTCGGCGATTGGTTTCCCAAAGATCCAGCTGTCCCTTCCCGCCCCCCTTTAAGGTCACCAATTCCCGCCAGTAGGGAAAGGCGGCGGCCAGGGCTTCCAGGACCGGCCCATCGACTTCATAACAGCAGGGCCCAATGGAAGGGCCGATCGCCACCAGACAGCGGGAAGGCTCTGTACCAAATTCCTCTCCCATGCGGGCCAGGGTTTTCTGGCCTATGGCGGCCACGGTACCCTTCCAACCGGCGTGGGCCAGGCCAATGGCCGGCCCCTGGGGATCCAGGAAAAACAGGGGGACACAATCGGCAAAGTAGGCACTCAGTGCAATCCCCCTTTCCGCCGTTATCAGGGCATCGGTAGAGGGGATTTCCGTTGCGCTGTCCCTTCCTCCCCTTCCCCGGTCCCTGGCAGTCACCACGGCAACCCTGGTGCCATGGACCTGCTGGGCGGCAACCAGATCAGCCAGGTCCAGGCCCAGGGCCTGAAGAAAGCGCCGGCGGTTTTCCAGGACATTTTCCCGCCGGTCATCCTTGCTTAAACCCAGGTTTAGGCTCGCGTATATCCCGGTGCTCACTCCCCCCAGGCGGGTGCTAAAACCATGGCTTACCAGCCCTGTGGCGGCAAAGGCCGGTATCTTAAGATATTGCAAATCTCCCAGTTGGACAAAGGCGAAATCCCCTTGCATCATTCTTCACCACCCCTGAAAAACCTGACTTGTTATTCTTCATTATAGTACACCTCCCCAAGCCAGACAAACAAAAACACCCCGCCGCCAGGGGAGTGTCAGCAGAAATTTTACTTGTGCTTCGGTTCCGTTGTGGTAAACACCTCCACCAAAATCACATCGACGCCAATTTTTTTTATCCTCTCCCAGGGGATAACCAGGTCGTCGTTTTTCCCGAACAAGCCCAACAGACGGGGTGTCCCGGGTACTATGAGGGCCTTGATCCTGCCCTCTTCGATATCGACATCGATATCATTGATTACGCCCATGCGCTTCCCGTCCAGGACATTGATAACTTCCCGCATCTTTAAATCTGATATGCGCACCATTTGCGTCCCTCCCCGGAAGCCTTGCTGTTTCTACTATATATATGAATCAGGCAGGGACATGTGCATTAAATAAAGGATGGGCTAAAAAAGAAAAGGCCCCTCGTCTCGATGGGAGGGCCCGGGAGTAAAGTCAGGTTGATTTGACCCAACCAGGATAATTCAGGATTTAATCCCCGGGTTTTTTCTTCTTCGCCAGGGGCACCGGCGGTAACCGCCTGGAGTTGGACAAGATTTTTTGTGTTATAGGCCTCTATCACTATCGTCCCTTGTTGCCTGAGGAAAAGGAGCCCCAGGACAAGGATAAAAACCACTCCGAGGGAAATTCTAATACTGGGCAAGGAACTCACCCCCAATCTAAATGTGCTTTCTCAGGTGCATAAGGGCCGCCTTTTCCAACCTGGAAACCTGGGCCTGGGAGATGCCAATTTCCTCGGCCACTTCCATTTGGGTCTTTCCTTCGAAGAAGCGCAGGGTGAGGATATGCCGTTCCCGGTCGTTCAATTTGCCCAGGGCTTCCCGTACGGCTATCCCTTCCAGCCAACCTGATTCCTGACTTTTTTCGTCACTGATCTGGTCCATAACAAAGATAGGATCGCCACCATCGTGATAGATGGGCTCAAAAAGGGAGATGGGCTCCTGGATAGCATCGAGGGCAAAGATTATCTCTTCCCGGGGGAGCTTCAATTCCCGGGCCACTTCACTGATGGTGGGTTCCCGGGAACATTTATTAATCAGGTTGTCGCGGACCTGTAAGGCCTTATAGGCAATATCCCGTAAAGATCTGCTCACCCGGATAGGGTTGTTGTCCCGCAGGTAGCGCCTGATTTCCCCGATGATCATGGGCACCGCGTAGGTGGAAAATTTCACATTTTGGCTGAGATCGAAGTTGTCTATGGCCTTCATCAAGCCAATGCAACCTACCTGAAAGAGGTCGTCGACATATTCCCCCCGGTTATTGAAGCGCTGGATGACGCTCAAGACCAGGCGCAGGTTACCATTTACCAATTTATCCCTGGCGCTGGTATCACCATTTTGCATGGCCTGCAGCAGTTCCCGCATTTTCTTGTTAGATAACACAGGTAGCTTCGCAGTATTGACACCGCAAATCTCTACCTTGTTCAGCAGCATCGGCGGCCATCTCCTTTTGCCTTGCTGACCAGTTTTTATGATCACTAAAAAGTATTGCCCCTGCTGCTTGATTTTATACCCGGGGGAAAAGACCCCCAGTGAAATAAAAACACCCACCTTGCCGATGCATATACAGAAATCGGTAATCCCATGTCAGTAGTCTCAAACAATTGATAATGGACAATGGTCAATTTTCATCGGTTTAAAGTTGGCAGTTAAAGTTGATAGTGACAGTGGTTCAATCAGGACGTGGGTAATAAAAATGGTTCAAGAGATAGGTAACACTCCACCCCTATTCATGGCAAAACAGAAAAGCAGCGACACAGTTTCGCCACAAGGGGACGAAGTGTCGCTGCCCCAGTGAGCCAAGCCCTTTGTTGGTCAAAGTGTTTACTGCTCCCATCCGGCCCTGAAAGCGGCCAAGTTCATCTCAACGGTGGGAGCAGGGACAATTTGGGCTATTGCCTTCTCCCATACCTCTTTAGCAATGCCCAAAAAGGGAGCCAGTACCCCCAGGAGAACCACATTTTGGCTCTTGATACTGCCGCACTCCCGGGCCAGAGCCTGGGCGGGTACCAGCTTCACTGTACCGGCCCGCTCCTTGAGTTTCTCCGCTATATCCCGGGGATAGGCCGCCTGCCCGGTGAGGACAGAAACGGGGGGTAATTCCAGATCATTGACTACTACTACACCACCGGGTCGCAAGTTGGCCAGCCAGCGGAGACTCTCCAGTTTCTCAAAGGCCAGGAGGTAATCGGCCTCACCCCTGGGAATCAGGGGTGAAAAAACCTTCTGCCCAAAGCGGACCTGGGTGACCACACTGCCGCCCCTCTGGGCCATGCCGTGGACCTCGGACATCTTAACATCATAGCCCCCTTGCAGCAGGACCTCAGCCAATATTCTACTGGCCAAAATTGTCCCCTGACCGCCGACACCGACCACCAGGATATTCCCCTTCCCTTCACTCACTTTCCTCACCACCCCTCACAATGGCATTGAAGGGACAGACCTGCTCACACAGGCTGCACCCGTTGCAGAGGGTCTCATTAATCCAGGTCTGTTCCCCCCGAACCTCGATGGCGGGACAGCCCAAACGGAGGCACAGCCGGCATCTCCGACAAAGGTCCTGATCCACCACATAGTAGCCCTTGGGTCCCCGGCCCTTTAACAGGACACAGGGCCGGCGTACTATCACTACCGAGGGCCCCTCATGCTGCAAAGCGGCCCTGATCTCCGCCTCCACTTCCGCCAGCTTATAGGCATCCACTGTCCTGACATCCTCTACCCCCAGGGCCCGGCAGATTTTCTCCAGATCAGCCCTGGGCGCCGGAACTCCCTTCAGGGTCATCCCCGTTGCTGGATGATCCTGGTGGCCGGTCATGGCGGTGGTATCATTGTCTAAAATAATGGTGGTAGTCCTGCCACCATTGTAAACCACATTGAGCAGGCCCGTCATGCCAGAATGGAGAAAGGTGGAATCGCCGATGACAGCCACCACCTCCGGCCCTTCTCCCCCGGCCGCCCTGTAGGCTTCCTGAAAGCCGAAGGCATTGCTCACACTGGCCCCCATACAGATCAGGCTGTGCATGGCCGAAAGGGGAGGTGCCACGCCCAGGGAATAGCAGCCGATGTCGCCGGTGACCACTACCTTCAGTTTTTTGAGGACGTAAAAGGCTCCCCGGTGGGGGCAGCCGGGACACATAACCGGTGGGCGGGGTACAACACCCTCCTGGGGTGCAGCAACTTCCTCACCCTGGCCCCTGAAGCCGGCAGCCACCAGTTCCGGACTAAGTTCCCCCAGGATGGGAAAGACTTCCTTGCCCCGCACCTTTAGACCTAGGGCCCGGACCTGGTTTTCGATTACCGGGTCCAGTTCTTCAATCACATAGAGTTCCTCGACTTCTTCGGCAAATTTTTTAATGGTTTTTTCCGGCAGGGGGTAAATTAAGGCCAGCTTCAGATAGGATGCCTCCTCCCCCAGTGCCTCCCGGGCATAGTGATAGCTGATGCCGCTGGTAATGATCCCCAGCCGCCGGTCCTTCCCCCATTCAATCCTGTTGGCAGAAAAGTCCTCGCTGAACTCCCGGAGTTTTTCCATCCTTTCCTCCACAGCTACGTGGCGCCGCCGGGCATTGGCGGGAACCATGACAAACTTGCCCGGGTCAGCCTTGAAGGGAGGCAAGCCCCTTTCCTCCCGTTCTCCCAATTTTACCAGGGACTTGCCGTGGGCAACCCTGGTGGTGAGCCGCAGGATTACCGGTGTGTCAAAGGTCTCGCTCAGCCAGAAGGCCAAACCGACCAAATCCTTGGCTTCCTGGCTGTCGGCCGGCTCCAGAATGGGAACCTTGGCATAGGCCCCCAGGTGGCGGTTGTCCTGTTCGTTCTGGGAACTGTGCATGCCGGGATCATCGGCGGATACCAGGACAAGACCCCCGTTGACCCCGGTATAGGAAAAGGTAAAGAGGGGGTCGGCAGCCACATTTACCCCCACATGTTTCATGGCTACCAGCACCCTCGCCCCGGCCAGGGAAGCACCGATTCCCGTCTCTAGGGCCACCTTTTCGTTGGGAGCCCACTGGGCAGATACCTCCTGATAACGGGCCAAATTCTCCAGGATTTCCGTACTGGGAGTCCCAGGATAGGCGGAGGCAAAAAGGACACCGGCCTCCCAGGCCCCCCGGGCAATGGCTTCGTTGCCCGTCAACAATGCCTTCATGTGCATCACCCTCCATCATTCTTCGTTCTATTAAGGGGAACGGCGTTCCCCCAGAGGGCAAAAAATTATTCCAACCTGGCACTGATAGCCCTGGCCGCCTCCATTACCCCGGCAATCAGTTCCGGCAGGCGCCCATCGGTCATCCGGCTGGTGGGACCGGAAATACTAATGGCGGCCATAACGGGGCCGGAGGGGCCGTATATGGGTGCCGCCACACACCTTAAACCCACCTCGATTTCCTCGTTATCCAGGGCATAGCCGGCCCGGCGGATCCTGGCCAATTCATCCTCCAATACCCGGGGATCGGTAATGGTGTTTTCTGTGAACTTGGCCAGGGGAGCTTGTCCCAGCACCTGATAAAGCCAGGAGCGGTCTGCATGGGCCAGCAGTACCTTGCCCACCCCTGAGCAGTGGGCCGGGGAGCTGGAACCGACGGGGGGCGTCAGGCTGAGGCGGTGCTTTGTTTCAATTTTATCAATTACAATAATTTCCGCACCATTTTCCCTATTGTCATTCAACACCGCCAGGTGGACCGTTTCCTGGTACCTCTCCCCCAGTTCCCGGAGCCAGGGTCTGACCAGATCCCTCAGGCCCATAAACCTGTTGGCCAGCATACCGAGGGCGTAGAGGCGGAAGCCCAACCAGTACTTACCCGTCAATTCATTCTGCTGGACAAAGCCGCGGCCTTCCAGGGTGGCCAGGACCCTGTAAACGGTGCTCTTGTAATAGCCCAGTTTGGCGGCAATCTCGGTAACCCCCAATTCCCTCTTTTCCTGCTGGAAGAGCAGCAGCACCTGGAGGGCCCGGTCAAGGGCCTGGATACAGGGTTTTTCCACGGGCAATGTCTTCTTTCCCCCCATTGTGATATTACCTTTCTATTCGACACCTCTTAACAATCTCCTTTAAGGGCACTCCTATTCCATCCTTCTAATTTCTTTGCGGAGGCGGCCCAAAATCCGCTTTTCCAGGCGGGAAATATAAGACTGGGAAATGCCCAGTAAATCGGCCACTTCTTTTTGGGTTTTTTCCTTGCCCCCCTTGAGGCCAAAACGAAGCTCCATGATCTTCTTCTCCCGCCCATTTAATTTTTGCAGGGCAGCGTAGAGGAGCCGCCTGTCCACCTCTTCTTCAATGAACTTGTAAATAATGTCACCTTCGGTACCCAAAACATCGGAAAGTAAAAGTTCATTGCCGTCCCAATCGATATTGAGGGGTTCGTCAAAGGATACCTCAGAACGCAATTTATTGTTGCGCCTGAGATACATCAAGATCTCGTTTTCTATACAGCGGGAAGCATAGGTGGCCAGCTTGATCTTCTTACCCGGGTCGAAGGTATTTACTGCTTTAATTAAACCGATGGTCCCTATGGAAACCAGATCCTCAACTCCAATTCCGGTGTTCTCAAATTTCCGGGCTATGTACACCACCAGGCGGAGATTGCGCTCAATGAGGGTGCCTTTGACTTCCTGGTCCCCCTGTTTCAGGCGGTCCAGTAAAAGATATTCTTCGGTATTGCTCAGGGGAGGTGGCAGTGTTTCACTGCTGCCGACATAATAGAGGCTGCCAGCCAGTTCAAGGGCCTGCAGTAGACGGCACAGGAGCAAATGGAAAAATACTTTCCCACGGCATCCTACTTTCCCCAACACCTTCTTCCCTCCTCTATCTTTTTCTCCTAGCCCGCATCTCCGCAGACAAAAAGGTCCGGAGGAACCAGGGCCCTGTAGTTTCCCCCACAACCCAATTCCTGATTGACAAGCCCCACCAGGGCAGGTTGGCCCCCAACCCACTTGCCATCGACAAATAAACTGACCTCATCGGGACGGAGGCCCAGAAGGAGACCCCTCTTTATACCCAAACCAGAAAAGGGAACTAGCCGGCAGCGGCCGGCCCACTCGGGATTACTGATGCTGGCCAGCCCGCCCCAGTCCATCCTCTCCTGCCGGCAGAGGGCCTCTACTTCCGGCGGCAGTATACCGCTGAGGGCTTTGTTTTCGAGGATAATTACCGGCCTGTTGCTCAAGGGCTCCCACAATTGATTTCCCGTATCCACCAGGGCAGGAACCTCGACCCAGGCAGAGCCGAAGCGCAGCCTCACCTTAACCCTGTTCTCCCTTTGCCAGCGGTACTGGCGGCGGTAATTCCACACCAGGTATACCACACTTAAACTGACGGCTGCAGCTGCCGGCAAGGACCACCAGGGGACAGACCCTGGGGAAATGGCGCCAAAATACAAGAGGGAGAGGGCGGCACCACCGGTAAGAAAGGAGAGGAGATAAAAACAGGCCAGGCGGGAGAGGAGGTTTTGCCAGGGGCCAGGGCCAAAGGCGATTACTACCATCGCTAAAGAAATAAATATTTTTACTATTGGCAGTGTAAGAAAGGGAAAGGGGGCGGCAATAACGGCCAGGGCATAAAGGCCCCCCAGCAAAGAACCGGCCCCCAGACGCCAGGGCATAGATCTAGCCTGGGTCAGGGCAGCCGTCAAAGACAAAAGAAAATAGTTCATAACTAAATTGACAACCAGCACCAGGTCTGCATAAACATAGGGCAATGGAGGTTTCCTCCCTTTCCAAAAGGTACACCATTTCCTCCACTATTTTTATGAGACTTGCCTGGGGGATATGCCCATTATAGCTTCCTTCCTCCTAGAAGATTGTCAGATGCAGTTTGTCTGGAAATAGAAAAAGCGGGGTGTTTTTACCCTGCTTTCCTTCTTTCTCCCTATTTTTTTACCAGCACACCATTTATTAAAGGGCAACCCCTCCCAGGCAGCCCTCTAAATATTTGAGAAAAATCCCCGCCGGATATCTAAACTCTCCCCTACTTTTTATCTTCTCCTTGGAACCCAGGGCCGACTATTTGCGCCGCAAAAAGGCCGGTATATCTAAATTGTCCGTGGCAAAGGACTTGATGTCCAATTCATTCATACCCTTTTCTTTGCTGACCGGCCGCTGTTCGAAACCTGTTGCAATTACAGTGACCTTGACCTCTTCCTCCATAGATTCGTCAATTACTGCCCCAAAGATAATGTTGGCATCGGGATCGGCAGCTTCGGCAATAATTTCCGCCGCTTCATTGACCTCAAAGAGGCCCAGGCTGGCACCCCCGGTAATATTAAAGAGGACACCCTTGGCCCCATCGATGGAGGTCTCCAAAAGGGGGCTGGAGATTGCCATCCGTGCCGCCTCAGCTGCCCTGTTCTCACCATTGGCCCGACCGATGCCCATCAGGGCAGAGCCGGTTTCATGCATAATGGTTTTGACATCGGCAAAATCGAGGTTGATCAAGCCCGGCACGGCAATGAGATCCGAGATACCCTGGACACCCTGCCGCAGGACGTCATCGGCAATGCGAAAGGCTTCAATGATAGAGGTCCTTTTCTCCACTACCGTCAACAGCCGGTCGTTGGGAATGATAATCAGGGTGTCTACCTTTTCTTTCAGTTCCGCAATGCCCTGCTCTGCCTGGACCTGCCTCCTCCGGCCTTCGAAGGTGAAGGGTTTGGTTACCACTCCTACCGTCAGGGCACCCAGCTCCTTGGCCACTTCAGCCACAATGGGGCAGGCACCCGTTCCCGTTCCCCCACCCATGCCGGCGGTAATAAAAACCATATCGGCACCCGTAAGGGCCTGCTGCAGAGCTTCTCTACTCTCTTCCGCTGCCTTTTTCCCAATCTCCGGATTGGCACCGGCACCCAGACCCTTTGTCAATTTTTCACCAATCTGGATCTTTTGGGGTGCCTCAGACAAAATCAGTGCCTGGGCATCGGTGTTCACGGCAACAAAATCTACCCCTTTGAGATTAGCGGCTATCATTCTATTGATGGCGTTGTTGCCCCCGCCACCAACACCAACCACTTTAATCTGGGCAAAATTTTCCATCTCCATATCAAATTCCAGCATAACCTGCCCTCCCTTTTAAATAGACTTTTTCGGCCTGCATCATACTCTGCTCAGACTGGCTTTCATATATTTATAAATGTAAGGATTCAACACCAGCAAAGCATTCCCTTTTTTTCGCCTCTATTATTGTCCATGGTTGGAAGCAGGCCCATCCCTTTGTAAACCACCTTTAAATATGACATGGACCCTATCACCCCGGCGCACGTTAATGACGGCCAGGGAACCATCCAATTCCCGCAGGGTCTCCTGAATTAAGGCAAGCTTTTGGGCACTGTCGACAGCTTGTCCAAAAAGAATTTGCACACCTTCCCCCGTATAAAAAACCAATTCTCCGCCCTCGGACAAGTGAAGCTCGGCAAGCATCCCTTTGAAATCCTCGGGAAATTCTTCCAGTACCGCCACCAGCTCGTCCAATTCTGGACAATGGAGGGATTGTCCGGGCAAAGCCGGATCCTCTAACTCCAAACCTGTAAGGATAGGCAGCATAATATCCTCGATGTCGCCAGAAACCGGACAAAGAATAGTGCCGTCGGCGGCCACCAGGAGAAAGGAAGTATAGTAGGGGACTAAAAAGTAGGGTGTTCTTTCCTTCACCACAATGGACAGGCCGTCGGGCAGTATCCTCTTTATGGTAGCCTCCTTTATCCAGGGAGATGCCAGGAGCCACTCCCTGAGCTGCCACAACTTGAGCCGGAAAAGATTGCTGCCGGGTTCCAGGGCCGTCAGGCGGACTATATCATCGGCAGTCAGCCGCACATTACCCTCTATTTCTATCCTCTGCAGGGTGAATATTGGTACATAATAGAGGAGGGGACCCAGCAGCAGGATGATAAAGCCCAGGAGAATGAGGAAGCGGGATACTTTCAGGCCCCGGCGGCGCCCTTTGAAGGGTACAATTTTTCCTCCTTTCTTCTCCACTATTTTCCCCCCGTTTTCCTATAGCCCATTCTAGGCCGGCTCTTCCAAACGCCAGATCTGGGCACCCAAGCCCTGTAATTTCTTCTCAATGGCCTCATACCCGCGGTCGACGTGGTAAATGTTGTCGATGGTAGTTTTCCCTTCGGCAACCAGGCCGGCCAGGATCAGAGCAACCCCCGCCCGCAGATCAGAAGCCTCTACGGCGGAACCGGTTAAACCCTCTACCCCCCGGATTATGGCTGCCCGCCCCTCGGTCTTGATCTGGGCCCCCATCCGCAGCAATTCATCTACATGTTTGAAGCGATTGGCAAAGATGTTTTCGATAATTACACTGGTACCCCTGGCAATGCTGAGCATGGCCATGGTTTGCGGCTGCATGTCGGTGGGATACCCGGGATAAGGCAGTGTCTTTATATCTACGCCCACCAGGCGCCCGGTCCCACGCACCCGGATTCCACCTTCTCCCCCCTCAACCTCAGCCCCGGCTTCCCGCAGCTTGGCTGCTATGGGCTCTACGTGTTCGAAGATTCCGTTCTCTATGATGATTTCGCCCCCGGTCATGGCTGCCGCTACCATAAAGGTACCCGTCTCGATCCGGTCAGGTATAACGGTATAACTGATAGGTCCCAAACTGGCGACACCATCTATTTTGATTACGTCGGTTCCGGCACCCCGGATCCGGGCTCCCATTTTGTTGAGAAAATTCTGCAGGTCCACAATCTCCGGTTCCTTGGCAGCATTTCGGATGACAGTCGTCCCCCGGGCCCGTACCGCTGCCATCATGATATTTTCCGTAGCACCGACACTGGGAAAATCCAGGTGGACCTCAGCCCCCCGCAAGCCCCTGGTCTCAGCATAAACATAACCGTGCTTCTCTGTAATCTCAACATTTAAAGCCCGGAGCCCCTTCAGGTGTAAATCGATGGGGCGGGGACCAATATTACACCCTCCCGGGTAGGCGACCTTCACCTTACCCTTGCGGGCCAGGAGGGCGCCCATGAGGAAAATTGATGAGCGGGTCTCCCGCATCAAATCCTCCGCTATCTCCCAGTGGCCTATTTCCCGCGTATCGATGGATAGGTTTCTACCTTCCCTCTTCACCTCGGCACCAAGTTGTTCCAGGATCCTGGTCATCACCATTACATCCCGCAGGTAGGGAGCGTCACAGATGGTACAACGACCGGCAGCCAGTACGGTAGCCGCCATGATGGGCAGGGTCGCATTCTTTGCTCCATTTACCAGCACTTTACCCTGCAGCGGGACGCCGCCAATAATGGCAAATCGCTCCACCGACCCGCACCTCCCAGTCTCACCTTACTCCCCATTTCCCCATCCCTGCTATTTTTCCAGGCAGGCCACCAATTCCTTGCCAATCTTCCAGACGTCACCGGCGCCAATGGTCAAAACCAGGTCCCCTTCCATGAGCCTCCCCTGGAGGAACCGGGGTATCTCTGCCATTTCTTCGATATATTTTGCTTTGGTCCCCTGGGCACCGATCTCGGCGGCGACCGCTTCTCCGGTAACACCGGGTAGGGCTTTTTCCCCTGCAGAATAGATATCGGTAACTATAACTTCATCGGCCTCAGCAAAGGCCTGCCCAAACTCGGCCATCAGAAACTTTGTCCTGGTGTAGCGGTGGGGCTGGAAGACGGCAATAACCCGGTTATAACCCCCTGCCCGGGCCGCCTGCAGGGTTGCCCGGATCTCCGTCGGGTGATGGGCATAGTCATCGACCACCTTGATCCCGGCCACATCCCCCAGCAATTCGAAGCGCCGGTGAACTCCCCTGAAGCCCTCTAGGGCTGTAGCTATCTGGGGATAGGGAAGGCCCAGCTCCAGGCCCACTGCCACTGCCGCCAGGCTATTGGCCACATTGTGTTCCCCCGGAACATTGAGGGTCAGCTGGCCCAATTCCCGTCCATCCTTGTAGACCCGGCAGCGGCTGCCAAAGTCAAGGGGGATTATCTCCCTGGCGGTTAGATCTGCGTCCTGTCTGTAAATACCGTAGGTTGTTACCCGCCCTTTAACCCCGGGTATAATTTTTTCCACAGAGGAGCTGTCAAGGCAGAGGATAGCCATGCCTCCCCCCTTTACAGCCCCGACAAAGGCACTAAAGGCCTCCACAATCTTGTCCATTGTGCCATAATAATCGAGGTGATCATTCTCAATGTTGGTGACCACGGCAATCTCCGGCTGCAGGCGCAAGAAGGAGCCGTCACTTTCATCGGCCTCTGCCACCAGGTATTCCCCGGTCCCCAGCTTGGCATTGCCGCCGATGTCGTTTAATTCCCCGCCAATTAAAACCGTCGGATCCAGGCCGTTTTTTTCCAACACCAGGGAGATCATGGAGGTGGTTGTCGTTTTACCATGGCTGCCGGCTACGGCAATGCCCCGCTTCATGTTCATCAGCTCAGCCAGGACTTCTCCCCGGGTGTAGATGGGAATATTGGCCTCCCGGGCCGCTACCACCTCTACATTGGCTTCTGGAATGGCCGAGGAAACTACCAGCAGATCGGGAGAATTGAGGTTCTCCCGCCGGTGGCCAATGTAGGTGTGGGCCCCCATCCTCTCCAGACGGCTGATGGCACTGGAAGGTTTTAAATCAGAACCGGAAATAGTATAACCCATTTCTAATAAGACCTTGGCTATGGCACTCATACCAGCACCGCCAATTCCCACGAAGTGTACTCGACGCTGCGGGGATAGCAAGCCTTTCATCTCCTTCCAAAGGGGATAATGGATGTGAGTAGTTCAGAAGATGGATCGTTTATCACCATGTTATGCGGTATCAATGGGAAGTGTTACAAAAGAGATTGGTGCCCCTCGCCGGCCAGCTCGTAGATCAGGGACAGTAGAAGATCCCTGGCCTGTCTCTGCCCCAGGCTGCGACTTTTTTCGGCCATAAGCTGCAGGCGGGCAGGATCCTGCAAAAGTTTCCGTACCTGTTTTGCCAGGGAGCCAGCCGCCAGATCCCTTTCCCTGATTACCAGGGCCGCACCCTCCCTTTCCAGCAGCCTGGCATTGTGCTCCTGGTGATTGCCTGTCACATAGGGAGAGGGAATTAAAATGGCCGGGACTCCCCGGGCTGTGAGTTCGGCCAGGGTTGTGGCCCCGGCCCGGGCAATTACCAGGTCGGCGGCCGCCAGGCCGGCAGGCATATCGTGTAAATAGGGTTTAATTATAATGTTTCCCTGTTTTTCTCCACCTATGCCCCCGGCCAGGCTCTGGCAGACATATTCATAGTCCTCTTTTCCGGTAATAAAACAGGTAATAAGTTCCGGCCAGGCCAGGAGCTCCGGAAGGGCGGCCAGGAGGGCATCGTTGATGGGGCGGGCACCCCTGCTGCCCCCGAAGACCAAAAGGAGGCGTTTGTCCTCCTCGATACCCAGGCGGGCCCTCCCCTCTTCCCTGGACAGCTGCACTATTTCCTCCCGCACCGGGTTGCCCGTAACCACAAAACGGCGGGCCCGGGCAAAATAACGCCTTGATTCCCCATAGGAGGCGGCTACCACAGTGGCATAGCGGGATAGGTAGCGATTGGCCAGGCCTGGCAGAACATTTTGTTCATGGATCAGGGTGGGAATGCCCAGGCAGGCGGCGACAAAAACCACGGGCACACAAACATATCCCCCGGTGCCCACCACCACCTGGGGGCGGAACTCCCGCAAGATCCGGTAAGCCTGCCAGAGGCCCTTGCCCAACCTGGCAAAGGTCAGAAAGGTTCGCCAGGAAAGGCGCCGCTCCAGGCCGGATACAGTGATGGTCCGCAGGGGAAAACCGGCACGGGGAACCAGTTCCCTTTCCAGTCCCCGGGCGGTGCCCACAAAGAGGAGGGAATTATTGTCATCCATCTCTTGCAAACCTTCGGCCAGGGTCAAAGCCGGGTAGATGTGGCCACCTGTACCCCCGCCGGTAAAAAGAATCCGCACGAAAACATTCCACCTTTCAACTGGTCCGGCAGTGGGAGGAGATATTTAAGAGAATACCGATGGCAGCCAGGGAAGGTAAGAGGGAAGAGCCCCCATAGCTGATGAGGGGCAGGGGTATACCCGTTATGGGCAGGGAACCGGTGACAACGCCAATATTGATCAGGGCCTGCAAACCGATCATGCTTGTAATCCCCACTGCCAGGAGGCTGCCGAAACTGTCGGGCGCATTGATGGCAACCCTGTAACCGCGCCAGGTAAAAAGGAGAAACAACAGGAGGACAAGGACTGCCCCAATAAAACCCAGTTCTTCTCCTATAATAGCATAAATAAAATCTGTGTGGCGTTCTGGTAGATAATACCATTTCTGGCGGCTGCGTCCCAAACCCAGCCCTACGGGCCCACCGGAACCGAGGGCATAGAGGGATTGAATTATATGATAGCCCGAATCCAGGGGATCTGCCTCCGGGTTTAAAAAGGCAAAAAAACGACGGGCCCGGTATTCTTCACTAAGTATAGCATACACCACCACCGGCACCGACGCCAGCCCCAGGCCAAGGAGGTGGCCGATTTTTGCCCCGGCAGTGAACAGCATCAGACCCATGGTTCCCGCCAGGGCCACAGCCGTTCCCAAATCGGGCTGGCGCAAGATCAAGAGAAAGGTGCCGCCCATGAGGACCAGGGCGGGAAAAAGGCCGTCCCAGAATTTCCTTATATCTTCCCCCTTTTGGGATAAATAACCGGCAAGGTAAATCACCAGGGAAAGCTTGGCAATCTCCGAAGGTTGGACATTGACAGGGCCAAAATTCAGCCAGCGCCGGGCCCCCAGCCCTTCCCGGCCCACACTGGGGATTAACACCGCAAGGAGCAGAATTAGAGTCAGGAAAAGGAGGGGTTTTCCCACCCGGCGCCAAAAGCGGTAATCAATTTTCATGAAGATCACCATGGCTATTGTACCCAAACCGGCCCACATAGCCTGCCGTTTGAGATAATAATAGGCATCGCCCCGGGTTCCGGCAGCCGTTGCCGAACTGGC
>LFSN01000102.1 GCA_001513125.1 Clostridia bacterium DTU030 | reverse complement strand
GGGATTGAGCTGGAAGGGGATTTGGTGGTGGCGGCCACGGCTGGCGAAGAAACCGACAGCATTGGCGCCCGGAAGTTTTTGCAGGAGAAGGAAATGGAAAAGGTAGGGGCCATGGTCATCGGCGAGCCCAGCAATAATAATATCGTCATTGCCGAAAAGGGAACCCTCTGGCTTAAGATAACTACCTACGGTAAAACAGCCCACGGCTCCATGCCCCATCTCGGGGTGAATGCCATTTTACATATGAACCAAATTATCTCCCGGCTGGAGAACTTAAAATTCGCTTATAATCCCCATCCTCTCCTCGGTGGGCCCACCCTGAATATAGGCACCATAGCCGGCGGCGTTACTACCAATGTGGTTGCCGACCAGTGCCAGATGTCCATTGATATAAGATCTGTTCCGGGGATGGAACACGCTGCTATTTTAGAAGAGTTAAAAAACATGCTTAAGGAACTGGAAAGGGAGCTGCCGGGCTTTAGAGCAAAGCTTGAGGTAATTAACGACCGTCCGCCGGTGGATACGGAGGAAGATAATGAATTTGTGCAGCTGGGTATGAAGGTGGCGGAACAGGTCTTGGGCAAAAGGCCGGTCCCCGGCGGGGTCAATTTCTATACCGATGCCGCCGTATTTGTCCCGGCCACCAACCTGCCCATGTTCATTTTTGGGCCCGGAAAATCCGAGCTTGCCCACCAACCCAACGAATATGTGGAAATAAGTAAGCTGGTAGAGGCAGCACAATTCTACGCTGCCTTTGCCGCTGAATATCTAGGGTAGAAGGGATACTAGGGGGCTAGGAGGGCCTGGTCATAGGCAAACTCCCTGCCCTGCAGTTCCTTAAACAAGGCCACCAGCTTGCCCACGGTAAGCTGGGCCTTTTGGATGCCCCGCACATCTAAAATTATTTCCCCCTCGTGGAGCATGATCAGCCTGTTGCCCATTCTGATGGCATCTTCCATGTTGTGGGTGACCATGAGGGTTGTTATGCCGTATTCATTGATAATATTGGTTGTCAGCTGGTTAATCTGCAACGCAGTATTGGGGTCCAGGGCGGCGCAGTGTTCATCTAAAAGGAGGAGTTTGGGTTTGGTCAGGGTGGCCATGAGGAGGGTCAGGGCCTGCCTCTGGCCGCCGGATAAGAACTTGACCTTGGTAGTCAGCCTCTTTTCCAGGCCCAACTGCAGGGGGGCCAGGGTTTCGCAGAAGAGTTTCCTCATTTTGGGGCTCAGGCCCCACTTCAAGGCCGTATTCTGGGCCCGGTTGAAGGCCAGGGATAAATTCTCCTCTATGGTCATATTGGGGGAGGTCCCCAAGAGGGGGTCCTGAAAGACCCTACCCATGTAGCGGGCCCGCTCATGCTCCGACTGGGAGGTAATATCCCGGCCCTCCAGGATAATCTGCCCCTCATCGGCCGCTAGAGCCCCGGCAATGATATTGAGGAGGGTAGATTTCCCCGCTCCATTGCCCCCGATAATGGTGACAAACTCCCCCTGCTGAATGGTTAAGCTCAAGTGGGAAAAGAGGGGCTTTTCATTAACGGTATTCCGGTTAAAGGTTTTGGAGATATTGTCAATCACGAGCATCTGCTGCCCACCCCCTAGTTGCAAACTGGACGGAAAACAATTCCTTAAACCTGGGCGCCGAAAGGGCAATGACCACCAGCA
>LFSN01000008.1 GCA_001513125.1 Clostridia bacterium DTU030 | reverse complement strand
TGCTACCTTCACCGCTCGGGACTTTCACCCTAGAGACAGCGCCCATGCCGGGCACACATAAATTCAGCCTCCACCGGGCAGGTGAAGGCTGCAATTCTCTTCATCTTATTAGAAGCGGTCATTTCTCGGCCTTGCTTCATTGACAATGATTTCCCGGCCGTTGAAGTCGGTACCATTCATTATTTCCACGACCTTGGCCAGGTCCTCGTCGGTTTCCACCTCAACAAAGCCAAAGCCCCGGGAACGCCCCGTTTCCCGATCGGTAATAATCCGGCTGTCGGTGATGACAACACCGGTCCTCTCGGCAAAGATTTCGGCTAATTCTTCCTTGGTTGTACTCCAGGGTAGGTTGCCAACGTAGATAGTCTTGGTCACAGTGGTTCACCTCTCTTTCCTGGTCCCAAGCTCCCCTGTTCCCTCTAGGCCTAGTATGCGCAGTGGCCCTTTTTCCTATTCCCTTCCCCAGTTGACACAGCCCATCAGGAAAGAGAGGAAATAGCTATTTTCCCGGCCATTGGGAACTGTAAGGCCCTATTTCGAAAGCTGCTCGGTGCTGTTACCCTCATCCTGGTAGAGCTTATATTTATAAATGTAATACTCGACACTCTCAGGCAGGAGATACTTGATGGGACGATTTTGTGCCACCCGCTCCCGGATATCTGTAGAGGAGATAGCCAGGGCAGGAACCTCGACACAGTAGACCTTGTGGGCATACTTTTCCTTCAGGTAACCCAGACGCCGACCCAGCTCTTCCAGGGGGTAACCCGGTCGAGTTGCTGCTATAAAATAACACATCTCCATCACTTCATCGACATCCTTCCAGGTTAAAATGTCAAGGATAGCATCGGCACCGCTGATGAAGTACACTTTCACTCCGGGTCCAAAGACTTCCCTGACACTGCGAAGGGTATCGATGGTATAGGATGGAGCTGGCCGGTCTAGTTCGATGCGGGAGACATAAAAATGCGGGTTGGTAATGGTTGCCAGCACCGTCATATGATAACGGTGCTTTGCCGCCGTCACCGGGTAATCCTTCTTATGGGGTGGCTGGCGGTTGGGAACAAAGAGTACCTTGTCCAGCTGGTATTCTGCCCGTGCAGCTTCCGCCGTCACGAGGTGACCATAGTGTATAGGATCGAAGGTACCACCCATTATGGCAATGCTCTTCACCTTACCCTGCAGGTGTATGAGGTCCCTCACCTCTGGGCCCATTCTATCCACCTCAGTATAACCCCAACAAGTTGTGTCGATAGCTACTTCTTCCTATTCTCTTTTTTTCTCCTTATTCCTCCCTGCCAGGGGAAGAAAAGTTAACTGGTAAAAAAAGCCGGGAATAATCCCGGCACCTTTTCAACCTGTCTTTTGCTCCTTGCGCATCCTCTTCCGCCGCGATTCGTAATCGGGGTCACCCTTTTTCCAGCTTGATTTTACCCTTTCCCGAATCCGTGTATATGTTTCATCTATGATAAACTCATCGCGGGCGGGACAGTAATACATGGCTTCCCCCTGCTGACAGTTTCCGCAGGAAATGCACTCCATGGAAACCCAAGACCTCCATTCACAAGCAAAATTATGAGGACTATTTAAGTATAGGTAAATTCCATCTTGCCGATCCGGACAACATCACCGTCCTTTATACCCTTGGCTTCCAAAGCGGCGAGGATACCACGTCTTTCTAAAAAGCGCTGGAAACGCTTGACCCCTTCTTCCTGATCAAAATTGGTCATGGCAGCTGCCCGTTCCACTTCCTTGCCTTTGATTATATATATGTTCCCACTACAGATAATGTCAAATTCAGCAGCAGGTTCCCGGAAAATTTGTTCCGGGGGCTCTGCCAGTTTTTCTTCCTTCTCCGGCAGTTCCGCCAGGAGCTGACTGACCCGGAAAAGCAGCCCATCTATCCCTTCACCCGTTACCGCCGAGATGGGAAAGATCTCATAGTCCGGCTCCAGCTTAGCCCTTAAAAGGGGTAAGCTGGCCTGGGCCTGGGGCAAGTCCATCTTGTTGGCGGCCACCAGCTGGGGCAAGGCAGCCAGGTCCTTGCTGTAGTGAGCCAGTTCCCTGTTGATGATAGAAAAATCTTCGACCGGATCCCGCCCCTCCACAGCGGCCAGATCAAGAACATGGATTAGGAGCCGGGTACGTTCCAGATGCCGAAGGAATTCGTGGCCCAAACCTGCCCCGCTGTGGGCACCTTCGATCAGGCCGGGAATATCAGCCATAACAAAGCTATCTTCGCCAACCCTTACCACCCCCAAATTGGGTGTGAGGGTGGTGAAGGGATAGTCGGCGATCTTTGGTTTTGCCGCCGAAACCCGGGACAGGAGGGTTGATTTACCCACATTGGGAAAACCGACCAGGCCCACATCGGCCAGGAGCTTCAGTTCCAGGTCCAGCCAGCGCTCTTCCCCCGGCTCCCCCTTTTCAGAAATCCGGGGGGCCCGGTTTCTGTTGCTGAGGAAACGGGCGTTGCCTCTGCCGCCCCTGCCACCCCTGGCTATGATCTTCCTTTCTCCCGGTCGGGTCAGATCAGCCAGAACCTCCCCCGTCTGGGCATCCCTGACTATAGTTCCCGGGGGGACGCGAATGAGCAAATCCTGGCCATCGCGGCCCTGCTTCTTGGCCCCTCCCCCCGCCGCCCCCTGTTCTGCCTTATAATGGCGCTGATAACGGAAATCCATCAGGGTACGAAGGCCGGAATCGACTAAAAAGACTATGTCGCCGCCCTTGCCGCCGTCCCCTCCATCGGGCCCGCCCAGGGGAACATACTTTTCCCGGCGAAAGCTGACAATCCCGTTCCCGCCATCACCTGCCTTGACATAGATTTTCGCTCTATCATAAAACATTTACTGATCCCCCACAGGAATTATAATTCTACCAATTTTGCCACAACCCCGTCCCCCAAAGCTCCACCCTTATTCTTACCAAATATCCCGGTCAGCATCCCCCTGTCACCCACGACCCTTGAGCATCCCCTCGATATATTCCAGGGCCCGTTCCGTCTTATGTAATTGCAAAAGGCCGTAAATAACCTGGAGGTGATTGAGAAAATCATGCCTCTGTTTCCGCAATATTTCAGAGGCCCCTTCCCCATCCCCCTCCTCTACCCGCAGGATAAAGAGGGTTACCGCAAAGACCAGGGAAAAGAGTATACCCAGCACGGCCGCCAGCTGCAGGCAATGACCACCCCGCAGGCGGCAGAGGTAGACACCGGCACCCAATAACAGGGCCTCAACCAGGAGAATAAACCTTGCCTTCAACCAGCTGGTCGAAAACATGGACACCCCTTCTTCTCTATATTTGCCTATAATCTTTCGACACAAGCCCGGGCAATCCTTCTTCCCTAGAAATTAGATGACCATAATGTTTTCCCTTTTATGGAAGCAGTAGCCGGCACGGCAAAGGGAATGCCGCCACAACACAGATAAAAAACCGCCAATCCCTCCGGCTGGCGGTTTTCTTTCACTTCTACTATCTAGACTGCCCCCTGGGCATAGACGCTTACCTGTTTTTTCTGCTTTCCTCTGCGTTCGAAGGTTACAATACCATCCACAAGGGCATAGAGGGTGTCATCTTTGCCAAGGCCAACATTGCTGCCCGGGAAAATCCTGGTACCCCGCTGGCGGACAATGATGCTGCCGGCGGTGACAAACTGGCCATCATGGCGCTTTATCCCGAGCCGCTTCGATTCACTGTCCCGGCCGTTGCGGGAACTACCAACACCCTTTTTATGGGCGAAAAGTTGAAGGTCCATTGGCCGCATTCTAATCCACCTCCCCTTCAATTATACAAACGCAATCGGGATATTCGGCCGCCACACCGCCCAAGCCCAAAAGCATGGTCTCCAAGATGGCATCGACCTGGGCAGCAAGGCCTTCCGGCCTCTCCTTTAGAGTACATTCCAGTAAACCAGGCTCAATAACTACCGTCGGTTCCAGGGCCAAATACTCCTCCAGACCGATGATGGCTGCCTGGGTCAGGGCCGATACAGCAGCACAGACTATATCCTTCCCGTAGGTGGCATAGCCGGCATGGCCCCTTACCCTGAAGGCCACGATCCGGCCTCCCTTATCCCGTTCTATGGCAATATTGATCATTATCCTATAATTTCTTCTATCTGGACCCTGGTAAAGGGCTGGCGATGGCCGTACCGGCGCCGGTAATTTTTCTTGGCCCTGTACTTGAAGACCAAGATCTTTTTGTGCTTATCGTGTTCCAGGATCTTGGCCACTACCCGGGCTCCCTCTACATAGGGGGTGCCCACCTGCAGCTGATCGTTATTTTTCAGGGCCAGAACCCGGTCAAATTCGAACTTTTCCCCAACTTCGCCCGGGAGCTTCTCGACAAAGAGCACATCCCCGGCCTGCACCTTAAACTGCTTGCCGCCAGTTTCAATAATGGCATACACGGCCTCTAACACCTCCTCGCATCAGACTCGCCGGCCGCAGGTAGTCTGCAGACCTTTTAAACCTGCTCCGTGCGGTTAGTGCGAAACTGCCAAGACAGCTCGACAGAGGTATTGTAGCACAGACATATAACCATGTCAACCAAAACAATTTGCGCAATATTCCAATAA
>LFSN01000122.1 GCA_001513125.1 Clostridia bacterium DTU030 | reverse complement strand
ACCGAACGGTACGTACGGTGGTGTGAGAGGACGGGGGCTAGGCGCCCCCTCCTACTCGATTAGGAGTCCCCTTGGAGCCTTCTTTGCCGAAGGCCAGCTGTCTTATGGTTGTTAATTTTTCTTGAGAAAGATATAATAGTGATGTACTATGGGCAGTGGGGAGGAAGAAAAATGGCCGCATCTAGCACCGTGCAACTGGCCCGGCGTTATCTGGTACATATAGTTATCGGCATTACTGCCGCCCTGCTTTTGCTTACAATCGGCATCAACAATCTCCTGGCTCCTGTGGCCGTCGACGGCACCGGGAACCCTGTGCGGGTGGTTATTCCCAGTGGGGCTACGGGGGGAACCATTGCCCGCATCCTGGCTGAAGAAGGCCTGATAAAGAATGAACTTTTCTTCCGCTATTTGGTGCGCTGGGAAGGGGCGGAGGCAAAGCTTAAGGCTGGCGAGTATGAACTTTCACCGGCAATGGCTCCCAAAGAAATCATTGACCGCCTGGTCCAGGGAGATATCGTGCAGGATTATGTGCGGGTAACCATCCCCGAAGGTTATACGGTACCGCAGATTGCCGATCTCCTGGCAGAAAAGGGCTTAATAGATCGAGGGAGGTTCCTCCAGCTGGTGCAGGAGGGCGCCTTTGACTTTGATTTTATCGGCGAAATACCCGACGGTGTCGACTACCGGTTGGAAGGGTATCTGTTCCCCGACACCTACTACTTTACCCCCGAGGCGGGGGAGGAAGCCGTCATCGACCGGATGCTGCAGCGCTTTGCAGATGTGATAAACCCGGAAATCCGGGAACGGGCCCGGGAATTGGGGATGTCCCTCCATGAACTGATCACCCTGGCTTCCATTGTTGAGCGGGAAGCCCGCCTGCCCGAAGAGCGGCCCATTATTGCAGGTGTTTTTCACAGGCGGCTCCAGTTGGGCTGGAAGCTGGAGTCCTGTGCCACCATTCAGTATATACTGGGGGAGCCGAAGGAGAGATTGCTCACCGAAGACACCCGCATTCCTTCTCCCTACAACACCTATTTACATACCGGGCTGCCGCCGGGACCCATAGCCGCCCCCGGTGAGGCTGCCATACGGGCGACGGCCTATCCTGAAGATACCGAATACCTCTTTTTCTGTGCCGACAAAGATGGAAGCCATATTTTCAGCCGCACCCTGGAAGAACACAATCAGGCCAAGAAACGAGTACAGAGGTGAGACCTGTGCCTGAAATTCCCGAACTCCTGGCTCCGGCAGGTAATTTGGAAAAACTGAAAATAGCCCTCCTGTACGGTGCCGATGCAGTTTACTGTTCCGGCAAAGCCTTTGGCCTCAGGGCCGGTGCCGGCAACCTGAGTCCAGAGGAGCTGGAGGAGGGTGTCGCCCTTGCCCACCAGATGGGCAGGAGGGTCTATGTCACGGTAAACATCATTCCCCACAACGGGGACTTCCAGGACCTCCCCGAATACCTCCTTTACCTGGCCTCTATCGGGGTAGATGCCCTCATAGTAGCGGACCCCGGGGTCCTCACCCTGGCCCGGGAACTGGTGCCCCACCTTCCCCTGCACCTCAGCACCCAGGCCAATGCGGTAAACTGGCGCAGCGTCCGCTTCTGGCAGGAGCAGGGCGTGCAGCGGATTATCCTGGCCCGTGAGCTGTCCCGGGAGGAGATCGCCGAAATCCGGCAGAAGACTGGGGCCGAGCTGGAGGTCTTCGTCCACGGCGCCATGTGCATGGCCTATTCCGGCCGCTGCCTTTTGAGCATGTACCTGACGGGGCGCGATGCCAACCGGGGCGATTGTGCCCAGCCCTGCCGGTGGCGCTACAGTGTGGTCGAGGAGAGGCGCCCGGGTAAATACATGGCCCTGGAGGAGGATGACAGGGGCACTTATATCTTCAATTCCAAGGATCTCTGCCTCATCGATTACATACCGGAGCTGGTAGAGCTGGGTTTGGCCAGCCTGAAAATAGAAGGCAGGATGAAAAGCATCCACTATGTGGGTACCGTGACCCGGGTTTACCGGCAGGCCCTGGATGCCTACCGGCAGGATCCCGAAGCCTTTGCAGTGCGGGAGGAGTGGAGGCAGGAGCTGGAGAAGGTGAGCCACCGGGACTATACCACCGGCTTCTTTTGCCATCCCCCCGCTGCCGAAGACCATGACTATAAATCTTACGGCTATATCCGTACCTATGACTTTGTGGGCCTGGTGAGGACTATAATCCGGCGGACAGGAGGGCCCTGATCGAGCAGCGGAACCCCTTTGCTGTTGGCGATACAGTAGAAGTTACGGGACCGGAAACAGAGACCTTTACCTTCCCAATCGAAGGAATTGTTAGTGCCGAGGACGGAACCCCCTTGGAGATTGCTTCCCATGCCCAGCAGCTCCTCTGGGTACCGGTACCGAGGCCGGTGCGCTCCTTTGATCTTGTCCGCCGCAAAAGGGAACAGGCTTAGATATCTTAATAGGAGAAGGAAAAAAGCACGCCCCGGGCGTGCTTTTTTTAGTCTGGTTTATCCAAAGTCTTTGAGTTAGCGCCCCCCAGACCTTTGGGGCGGGCTTTGGGCTGCTAGGATATCCCTGAAACCCCATTCTGCAAGCAAATAATCCTCTGCCAGGATGGCAGCTGGGGAGGGGCTGGTGTCCCGCTTTTTCAGGAGAAAGATCTGGGAACGCAGGAGATTGGAATGGAAGGGGACGCGGGCAACCAGGTAGGGATTAAAGACGGCCACATGGGGTTCGGCACAGATCATCAAGGCGTCATCGGCCAAGATATTTTGATAGACCAGATCAAAAAAGGAGTTCTGCACCTGGACAAATTCCGGCGGTTGGCTCGATGACAAGGCCCGCATGATCTGCTGCCGGTCATGGTGTTCATCCTCGGGCATAAGGAGCCTTTGCCCGGAAAAATCCTCGACCGTCAAATACTCTTTTCCGGTCAGGGGATGGCCAGGCCGCATGATGACGTACCATTTGAAATCATAAAGCTTCACGCACTGGAACAAATCAGCCCGGCTGGGAAAGGCGGAAAAGGCAAAATCGAGCTTTTCTGCCAGCAGCCTTTCTTCACATTCCCTGGGGGAAGCACTGATCCAGTTCAGCTCTATTTCGGGATAGAGTTCTTGGAAGGAATGCAGGGGAGACACTGTAAGGCGGCTGAAGGGGCCCAAATGGCCGAGGAGGAAGCCAATGGAAACCCTGCCGCTGATGGTGTTGCTTTTTCTCTGGATTAAGTAGGTAATGCTGTCCAGACGGGTGAGGAGCTGTCTGGTTTCCCGGGCTAAGCAATCACCGTATTCCGTAGGGTCTACCCCGTTACTGTGGCGGATAAAGAGTTGGACACCCAGCTCGTCCTCTAAGGTTTTTATCAAGTATGATACAGCCTGCTGGCTGATATAGAGATGTTGGGCCGCCCGGCGAAAGCTTTTATCCTGATAGACCTGGTGGAAGCACCGCAGCTGTCTGAGTTCCATGGAATTTCCCCTTTGTCTTCTTGCCAAAGAGATCCTGCTAATCAATTTCCCCATGCATAGTTAAAAACCCTGCCGCCAACAAAAAAAGCTGCCTCCCGCTGTTTCCCCAGCAGGGAGGCAGGCCAGTATTTGTATGGAAGGCAGGAGATTATTCAAGCATATTTTTCACTGCCCATTCCCCGGCCAGTTTTCCCGAGGTATAAGCCCAACCCTGGGCGGCGCCGCCGTAGGTAACATAGGGTTTCTTTTCCGAGAAGAGGACGCCGAGGCAGTCGGTCCCGCAGGCATAGAGGCCGTTGATGGGGGTTTGGCCATCGAGCCGCAGCACCTGGAATTGGGTGTTGACATCCAGGCCGCCGCAGGTGCTGTAGGCGTAAGGAGCACCGACGAAGGCGTAATAGGGGCCGTCCTTGATGGGGACGAGGAAGTCTGCCGCCTTGCCGAAGTCGGCGTCTACACCCTCGGCACAGTAGCGGTTATAGTTTTCCACAGTCTGCAGGAAGTTGTCGACATCTATTCCCAGTTCCTCGGCCAGCTCTTCCAGGGTGTCTGCCTTGTAGCAGATCCCCTTTTCCATGGCCGCCTCGATCACTTCATCCAGTTCCTTGATGGGATAGCCGGTGGGTACACCGCCCTGGTTGATAAAGGCACCTACTGTTACGGTGTCGAAGCCCTCTTCCTTTACTTTCTGGATTTGATCATCGGACCAGATGGCGTAAAACTCCGGCCCTCCTTTCCAGGGCTCCAGGAAGCCGAGGCCTGTTTCGGCGGCAAAGCGCTCTCCATACTCATTGACAGCCATAACATTGCCACTGATGGCCATGATCATGGGGACATCGTTGAGGGCAACGGTCCTGGTCTCACCGTCGATTTCTACAGTATAGGTCTCAAAATCGTACAGCAGAACCCTGCTGCCGCCGATATGGACTATGGGGGCCATGCCGATATTGTAGGTACCGGCACCGATGTCCAGGGCTGAGGCAATCATTTTGCCGTCATTCTGGGTCATGCCCACCATGTTCCATTTCCCTTTGAGGGGATAGTATTGGTCGCTTAACAGCTCGCTGGTCATTTCGCCATTGCCGCAGAAGCCCCCGGTCGCCAGGATGACGGCCCTGGCGTTGATGATGTATTCGGTGCCGTCGGCACCCCGGGCCTTAACCCCGGTTACTGTATTGGTTTCTTTGTCATACAGCAGCTCATAGGCCTCTGTTTCCAGCATGTATTCGCCGCCCAACTGGGTAAAGTGTTGGTACAGGGTGTCAAAGTAGGTGATGATGATGTGCTTGTTGTCCATGAAGCTGTCGTTGTACTGGTAGACACAGAAGTAGGTAGCCGACGGCTCTACACCCAGCTGGGGTTTACCAAAGACGAAGCCATGTTCGTAGACGAGCCAGTCCAGGGTTTCCCCCGAGTGGTTCATCATGATATCGATCATTTCTTCCTTGGCATCGCCTTCGGTATATTCCAGCCAGGCGGATTTCATTTCGTCGACAACCACATAGACCGATTTATCCGTGCGGGTGTCTTCCAGGGGCCGTTCGAAAACTCCCAGCTGGATTTCCCTCACTTCATAGTTATTGTCGGCCATAAAGCGGGGCGGGTTAATAGCCATCATCTCGGAGGTGACGGCTGAGGTGCCGCCGTACTTCCCGGCTTTTTCAATGGCCAGCACGCTCACCTCCTGCCCGGCTGCCGCCTGGGTTTCCGCTGCCCGCATGGCGGCGGCGGAACCGGAACCACCCATGCCAATGACCACCACGTCATAATCCAATGTTACCGTTTTACCGCTTTCTTTGGGAAGGGGCCTTTGGAAGGCGCTGATGGCGGCCGGATCACTGCCGGCTGCTTCCAGGGCCTGCTCCAGAGCCAGCATGACGCCGAGTCTGATGCCGTTGGAAGAACCCGTTGCCCCTGTAATGGCATCTACGGCAATGGATTGGTTTTCCAAGATGCGGGGAATAAAGAGATCGAGGGCATTTTGCAGAATGGGTTCTGTTTCACCGTTCTTGCCCACTTCGATGGCAAGGATTTCATCTTCGCTGACGGTGACCGAGACCTCCATCTTGATATTGGGGGAGAAGGCCCACACTTCATTGGTATAGGTTCCGGGGGCCATCTTGATCTGGGCAACGGCCTGGTCTCCCATGGCATTGGCGTAGGCTTCCGCCGCTGCCGCCAATATGGCCTTGGAGGTAGAGGTGGCGCCGCTGATGGCGTCCACATCAACGCTTTTGGCTTCCAGCATTTTCTCAGGAAGTTTTTCCACGGCAATGGTTCCTATACCCGCAGTTTCCGCAGGAGCTTCAACGACAACATCGGCCAGTACACCATCGGTGACCGTGACCGTTACTGTGACCGGGCCCCCAAAACCCTGGGCAGTGGCAGTTCCACTTTTGGTTTCGGGTGGTTTGGAACAGGCCACGGAGCTAAATAAGATGGTGACGAGGAGAAAAATTGCGAGAAACCCCTTACCCCTTTTCACATTCCTACCTCCTTTATTGGTTTTAGTGCTTTAATAATACGAAGCCTTGGGATCCCATATCTTGTAATAATTTTATCAACTTTGCCAGTTCTTGCCCAACAGTACTTCCTTGTAGGTGGTTACAAAAAACAATTGTCGTTGTTATTCTTTCCCCTTGTCTTACCGGCGGCAGGCCGGGCAAAATCCCGTCTCAATTCGTGTATAGGGAGCCTGCTTTCCGGTTATAAGAAGAGGGGAGTTCCTGGCACTGGGGGTAGCATTATGGGAAGACTGGGAAAGAGAATTATGGTTCTGGCTTTGCTCTTTACCCTGGGCTTTAGCCTGCTGGGCCTGCAGCTGGCGCGGATCCAATTGTGGCTGGGCCCTGAATTTAAGGCCCGGGCCCTGGACCAGCAGAGGCAGACACTGGCTTTGAATACACCCAGGGGCCATATCTACGACAGGAATATGGTTTCCCTCACGGGAGCCCAGGGGCAGCCGGTCCTGGTGGTCTTCCCCCCTTTGGTGGAAGATAAGGAGACCGTGGCCCGGGAATTGGCCGCCTTCCTGGGCTGGAAGGGGGAGGAAATATCTTCCCTGTTAGATAGGGGGCAGGCCTTTCAAATAGAAGTGGAGCGGCTTGTCCCCGCCCTAGAGGTATTTGCTGCCGGCTCTTTTCCGGGCGTCTTTCTCCTGCAGAAGGAAGAGCGCTACGGGGATACGGCCCTGGCCCGGCATCTGATTGGCTATGTGCAGCAGGGCGAGAACAAGGGGGTTGCAGGCCTGGAAAGATATTATAATTCCTATTTGCAAGGGGGCCGGAAGCTGGAGCTGGTAGCCTGGGTCGATGCCAATGGTGAAGTTATTCCTGGCCTGGGCCTGCACCAGGTCGCGCAGGGAAGGGCCGGCCAAGGGGATTTGGTATTAACCATTGATGCCCGGATCCAGCGCATTGTGGAGGAGGTAATGGAGGAAAGGGTTAGTGCGGGGGCCGTGGTAGTTGTCCAGGTCCAGACCGGGGAAATCCTGGCCCTGGCCAGCCGGCCTAACTACCGCCAGGACCGGATCGGGGAATATCTGGCCAGGACCGATGCCTGTCTTTTGAACAGGGCCCTGCGCAATTATCCCCCCGGCTCCCTCTTTAAAATTATAGTCCTGGCCGCCGCCCTGGAAGAGGGCTTGAGCCACTTAGAGGAGGAGTTCTCCTGTGGGGGTTCAGTGGCAGTGGGTGAGGAGGTCTTCCGCTGCCACCAGCACAGGGAGGGGGGCCATGGTTTGTTAACCCTGGGAGAAGCCTTTGCCCAATCCTGCAATCCGGTCTTTATAACCCTGGCCCAGAGGATCGGCAGCGAAAGGCTCTTGAATTACAGCCGCCGCCTGGGAATAGATGAGGCTGTCCTGGGCCTGCCGGAGGAGAAGGAGGGTTATCTGGCCCAAGACCTTCCCTATCCGGGGGACCTGGCCAATCTCTCCCTGGGCCAGGGCCCTGTTCTGGTAACTCCCCTGCAGATAGCCCAAATAACCCAGGCCGTTGCCAATGGGGGTTTTTTAAAGCCCCTGCAATTGGTCCGGGATGGCCCGGAAGATAAACTGGAAGGGGAAAAAAGGGAAAGGAGGGTATTATCGGCCAGCACTGCCGCCGCCCTCCACCAGCTCTTTCAAAGGACAGTTGAAGAAGGTACCGGTACTGGAGCAGCGAGTCCCTGGTTTACCTGTGGTGGAAAGACGGGGACGGCAGAGACGGGAAAAAGTACCGGTGAAGGGGAGTTGGTCAGCCATGCCTGGTTTGCCGGCTTTGCCCCCCTGGAAGAGCCCTTGCTGGCGGTGGTGGTCCTGGTAGAGGAGGGGGGAAGCGGGGGTAAGGTGGCTGCCCCCATTTTCAAGGCCATTCTCAGCAGGGTCTTTGCTGAGATACCCATTTCAGAATTGGCCCCGGTTCCTGGTCTCTGAATTCCTTTTGCTAGGAGAACTGCCTGAAAATACTTCCCCCGGGACAAGCACAAAAGCTGCAGGGGTACCATAGGATAAAAACGCAGACCTAAATCCCAACTGGAGGTGAAATATGTGGTTCCCCTGCCTGTGGCAGCCTTTGCCCTGTCCCTGGTAAAAGGCTTGATGCTCCTGGTATCCTATGTCACAAGCAGCAACGCCTTTCCCCTGCCCTTTTCAGAGGAAGAAGAACAAAAGTATCTCCTGCAGATGGAACAGGGAGACGAAATTGCCCGGAACCTGCTGGTAGAAAGAAACTTGCGTTTAGTGGCCCACATTGTCAAGAAGTTTGATAATACCGGTGAAGATATTGACGATCTCATCTCCATTGGCACCATTGGCCTCATCAAGGCCATTAACACCTTTGACCGGACCCAGGGAACCCGCCTGGCCACCTATGCAGCCCGCTGCATCGAAAATGAAATTCTCATGTTCCTCCGCACCACGCGCCGGACCAGGAGTGAAGTGTCCCTCTATGAACCCATTGGGGTTGATAAGGAAGGTAATGAAATAAGCCTGATGGAAATACTGGGTACCAGCGTCGACGCCGTCCCTGAAATGATTGAACTACGCTTTGAACAGCAAAAACTCCTGGAAAAGATGAAAAAGCTGGGATGGCGGGAAAGAAAGGTACTGGAATTGCGCTACGGCCTCCGGGATGGGATTAAGAAAACCCAGAGGGAAATTTCCAAGATGCTGGGGATTTCACGGTCCTATGTGTCGCGGATTGAAAAAAGGGCCCTGCACCAACTGTACAATGAATTAAGGGTGGAAGCCGAAGCTTGAGGGCAAAGTTTTCCAGCCAGCCGGTGGTTTTCAACCACCGGTTTCTTCTTGGCCCAGGGACAGTAACCTTTGTCTCCGGGGAGAATAATATGAAATATATAAGGGTCAGGAAGGGGGTAAAAATATGTACTGGTACAATGCACCCGGGCCCGCTTATCCCGGCTATCCTGCATATCCGGGCAATCCGGGAGGGTCCTATTATCCTGGCTTTCCCGGCTCTGGCTGGCAGATGGACTATGACAGCATCGAAGGGCGTCTCTGGTCCTACTATCCTTCCATTTACCATGAAGTATATCCGCTGGTAGAAAGGATTGTAAATGAAAGGGATGATCCCTGGCGTTATCCTGTTCCCCCACGGACCATGGTCGAAGAGATGGTCACCGAAGTAGAACGGCGCTGGCGCTGGTCAGGGGAAACAGGAGAGGGAGAGGATGCTGCTGACGTGGAGACCCAGCAGCGCCGCCTCCTCCGGGCCTTTTTGTTTGTGGTTTTGCTAAATGAGCTCTTGCGCCGCAGGAGGAGAATCTTCCGCTAGAGGGACAAATTGCCAAGGATTTGGCGGAACAGCCGGGGCGGGGTTGGGTTAACTGACAGACCAGCCGGGAAAGATTGAGTGCCTGAGAGGGACGAAGGGGCGGTTGACTTATTTTGCACAAGTCAACCACCCCTTTGAATTTATCTTGTACATCCGGTGTAACAAGATGGGGAAGGGGGCACAATAGGGGAAAAGGGTGGGTCGTAGAGTGAAGTATCTCCTTCGGGTGGACATGAAAACCAGGGCTGTTTTCCGGGAAAAATGGCCCCGGGAGTACCAGGGGTTGGGGGGCAGGGGCCTGATTGCCCGTTTGGCCCTTTCAGAAATTGATCCAACCTCTTGTCCCCTATCGGCCGCCAGTAGCCTGGTAATTGCTCCGGGCATCTTTGCCGGTGGTTTGGTCCCTTCGGCAGAACGCCTTTCACTGGGTGGGAAAAGCCCCCTGACCGGCGGCATCAAGGAGAGCAACAGCGGCGGTATGACGGGCCTTGCCCTGGGGCGGTTGGGAATAGGAGCAGTTGTAGTTGAAGGTAAGCCCCCGGCAGGGGATTTATTCCTTTTGGTAATAAGCCCGGTAGGGGCCGAGTTGGTCCCGGCCGATTCCCTTCGGGGTAAAGTAACTTCAGAGGCAACAGCCCTCCTCCGGAAAAAATACGGCAGCCAGGCGGCTGTCCTCTGTATTGGCCCGGCCGGCGAAAGGCAGGCCCTGGCGGCAGCAGCGATAAATACCGACCTGACGGGGCGGTCTTGCCGGGCAAACGGCCGGGGCGGGATGGGGGCACTGCTGGCCAGCAAGGGGCTCAAAGGGGTGGTAATCCTGCCGGGAGGCCAGCCTGCCAGGCAGGCAAAGGACAGGGAGGCCCTGGAGGCGGCCCTGCTGACCTTTCGGCAGGCTGTTACCGGCAGTGCCCAGTGCAAAAATTACCGGGCTCTGGGCACCATGCAGACCATGGATTTGGCCAACAACCTGGGCTGCCTGCCGACCGGCAATTTCCGCCGCGGCTATTTTGAGGCGGCGGCCCAAATGGGTGGTGAACCCTTCCGCAAGCTTATTCTCAGCCGGGGTGGCGAAGGAACCCCGACGGCGGCCTGTGTTCCCGGCTGCCTGATTTGCTGTTCCAATGTTTTTCCCGATGCCCGGGGGAGGGAACTGGCGGCCCCCCTCAATTACCAGCCCGTGGCCAGCCTTGGCCCCAACCTCGGCCTGGCCAATTTAGACGACATTGCTTCCCTGTACTGCCTCTGCAACGACCTGGGCATGGATGTGGTGGAGGCCGGCGCTTCCCTGGCCCTTCTCATGGAGGAGGGGAAAATCCCCTGGGGCGATGCCGGGACCATTGCCCGGGTCCTCAGGGAGGCGGCTTTTGGAAAGGGCCCCTATGCCTGGGTGGCCGATGGGGTAGTGGCAGCAGCCGATGCTCTGGGGGTAAAAAGGGTCCCGGCCGTTAAGGGGCAGGCCTTCCCGGCCTACGACCCCCGGGCCTTAAAGGGGGTAGGAGTCACCTATGCCACCTCTCCCCAGGGGGCCGATCATACTGCCGGCCATACCCTGCGGGGGACAATAGATCACCATAAACCCCAGGGGCAGGCCCAGGAATCCCTGCAGGCCCAGATTAATGCGGCCATATGCGATACCCTGGGAACCTGTCTTTTTCTCATGCCCTGTTTGGGGCAGAGGCTTGACATACTGGCCGAAATCCTCGGGGCCCTGGAAGGGGAAGCCTGGCAGCTGGCCGACCTGGAGCAGCTGGGGCGGCAGGTTTTGGGCTGGGAAAGGGAGTTTAACCGGCGGGCAGGCTTTTCTCCCAGGGATGATCAACTCCCCGAATTTTGTCGGTCGGAACCCCTGTACCCGGCGGGGACGGTCTTCGATGTGCCTGAGTCTGAGCTTGCCTGGGTGACCCAGGTTATGGATGATATCAGTTGATAATTGTTGGTACAGGTTCAAGACATAGGTTCAGGACATAGGTAACATTTCTTCTGAACCATTTTTGTTACCCATGTCCTGACTGAACACTGAACACAGACAACCGACTACTGATTATGATAACTTGCAACCATCAATGAACAGCTTCTTCTGGCAAAAAGCTGGTATCGACGGCGGCGGCCAGGTCAGGTGCTGCAGGTATTGTGCCTACCTGGACCAGAAACTCCCCGGTATCCTCGAGGCCCTGGAGGATGGCGGGGGAAAAATAAATGCCGAAGAAATGGTAATCGAGGGCCTTTCGGGCCACTTCTGGCCCAAGGCCCGTTATTTCGGCAACGATACCGGCTGCGGCTTCCTTTTCCCCCTCGACAAATTCACCTGCCTTGATCAGGCCCCGGACAAAGGCCCTGACCTTCTCGGGGTGCTGCCGGGCAAAGGAGGTGTTTACCAGGGCCACCATGGGATAGAGGTTATCGGTTTCGGCCAGGGTCAGGAGTTCCCGACCCAATTTTTTGTCTTCAATGAGGCTGGGAGTGGGTTCCCAAACCAGGACAGCGTCCACCTCCCCGGCAGCCAGGGCCTCGGGCATGTCGGCGGGGCTGAGGTTGATCAGTGTAATAGCCTCCGGTTCAAGACTGTACTTTTTCACCAGGCGGTGATAACCACCATGGGCGCTGGAGCCGAAGGTTATTCCGAGCCTTTGGCCCACCAGGTCGGGGAGGGAGGCAGCGGGGCTGTCCGGGGGAATCATGAGGCGCTGGCGCCGGTTGCCGCCGCCTACGGCAGTGATGATTTTCACCGGCAGTTTTCCGGCTATGGCCAGGACAGCAGGTACATCGCCTACCACCCCTACATCGGCCTGCCCTGCAGCCAAAACCTCATTGACCATGGGTCCAGAATTTAAGATTTGGGACTGCACCTCCAGTCCTTCAGCGGCAAGGAACCCTCCCTTGTCGGCCACCATCACCACGGCGTTGGCAATAGAGGTCTGATAGGCCAGGCGCATCACTTCCCCTTCCCCCTGACCGCATCCACCCAACAACAATAAGATAAAACTAAGGAAAGCAAGGATTATTTTTTTCACAGCATTACCCCCCTTTCCAAGTATTTTTGGTCCCCGTTATTACAGCCAAGATATGACCGCAGGCGGCTTTCCCAGGTCTCTACTGCTCCTGGGTATTCTCGCCTGGGACGGGGTATGTCAATTTGAAAGTCGCCCACGATTCGCCCCGGCCTGGGGCCGAAGACCAGGATCCGGTCGGCCAGCACGACGGCTTCCTCCACATCGTGGGTGATGAAGAGGACGGTTTTTTCTCCCAGGCAAAGGCTGAGGATTACCTCCTGCAGTACCTGCCGCGTTTGACTGTCCAGGGAGCCGAAGGGTTCGTCCAGGAGGAGAAGCCGGGGTTCCAAGGCCAGGACCCGTGCCAGGGCAACCCGCTGCTTCATCCCCCCCGAGAGTTGATGGGGATAGGCGCTGGCATACTCCTTGAGGCCGACCAGGGAGAGGAAAGAGAGGGCCTTTTCCCTTGCCCTTCGTCCCTTATAGCCCTGGTTGGCCAGGCCAAAGGCAACATTTTGGAGGGCGGTGAACCAGGGAAACAGGGCGGCTTCCTGGAAAACAACCCCCCGGTCCGGTCCCGGCCCCTGGATGGAACGTCCCTGCAGTAAAATGGTGCCCCGTGTCGGCTGGAGGAAGCCGGCGATGAGGTTAATTAAGGTTGTTTTGCCGCTGCCGCTGGGACCGATGAGGCAGGTAAATTCCCCGGCCTTCATGGTGAAGGAGAGCTTGTGGAGGGCCAGCAAGGGGCCATTTCCAGAAATGATCGGAAAACTCTTTTCCACATTTTTGACGGACAGCATTATTCCTTATCCTCCCTGATGGTTATTCCCCAGCTTTTTATGGTCCGGTCTTCAATAAAGGAAAAGATAAACCTTTCTGCCCCAAGGCCGATGAGGGCAATAAGGGAGATACAGACAAAGGCCGAGGTGTAATCGAGGCTCCAGCGGGATTGGTAAATGGCATACCCCAAACCACTGCCTGTACCGGCAACCATTTCTGCAGCAATCAGGGCGCGCCAGCCATTGGCCAGGCCTATCCGGAGGCCGGAGAGGATCTGGGGTAGGGCTGCGGGCAGGGCTACTTGGCAGAGGAGGCGCCGGTTTTTTGCCCCCAGCATACGGGCGGCCCGGATATAGAGGGGGTTGACATTTTTAATGCCGCCGTTGGTATTGACGGCGATGGGAAAGAAGGCAGCCAGGAAGATAATGGAGACGGTGGAGGTATATCCCAGGCCCAAAAGGAGAATGGCGATGGGTATCCAGGCCAGGCTGGGAACGGGCTGCAGCAGGACAAGGAGGGGTGTGAGGAGGGAATCTAGGCCTGGCAGCCAGGCAGTTAAGATGCCAATTCCCATTCCCAAAAGGGCCGCCAGGGTAAAGGCCAGGAGCCAGCGGCCCAGGCTGGCACCAAGGTGCAGGTAGATACTGCTGCCCAAAAGGGGGCTCCCGGCCAGGAGCCGGCCCAGCTGAAGGAGGGTTTCCAGGGGAGTTGGAAAGGAAATTCCGCGTAGTAAAAGTACCAACAGGGCTAGACCCTGCCAGGCGGCCAGCAGTACCAGGCAGGGGATTATTCTTTGCCCCAGGGTCTGGGATGGGCCTTCCTGGGTGTTTGCCCAAGGAGATCCTTCCAGCCAAAAACCGTTGTCCACCGCCATTCCTCCTTTATTAAGGGATACTTCAGAAACACTGGCAGCTAACTGGGTGAGGACTATTAGATAATTTTCGGAATAGCCTCTACTAGAATATGCAGCAGCCATGGAGATTGACAATGGCAAAATAGTTCTTGCTTCCTGTCCTGGATAGGAAACAAAAGACAATTGCTACCAGGAGCCAGTATAGTTTAGCCGGCAAATGTGGTATAATTGGGCATGAATTAAAGGATAGGAGAGGGAAGAATGCTGGAGTTATTATGTCCCCGGGAATATGTAGATTCCATTTTTTCCATCCCCCTGGTTAAGCTAAAGGAAGGGGGAATCGAGGGGCTGATCTTTGATCTGGACAACACCCTGACGGGCTGGAAGACGGAAGAGCTGGACATAAAAACCCGGCAGTGGTTTGCCAAGTTAAAGGAAATGGGCTTTCGGGTGTGTCTCGTTTCCAACAATAAGAAGGACAGGGTGAGCAATTTCGGCCGGATATTGGGTGTTCCTGCCCTATCCAAGGCCAGGAAACCGCGGCGCAGGGCCTTCCGGGAGGCAATGAGAATCATGAATACAAGGCCGGAAACTACTGCCGTCATCGGGGATCAGATCTTCACCGATGTTTTGGGCGGCAACCGGCTGGGGCTATATACGATTCTGGTAGTCCCTCTGAGCAAGCAGGAATTTATCGGTACCAGGTGTATGCGCCACCTGGAGCGGGTGGTGTTAAAGATCCTTGCCCGGCGCAATTTGCTCCGGGACAAGGTTTGAGGAAAGAAATTAGCGGCAGGAAGGAGTTAAGGGATTGCAGATGCCAAGTTATTGCCGGGGGTGTGGTGCCCCCCTCCAAAGCCAAGATCCAAACAGGCCAGGCTATGTTCCCCCCGACGTCATAGGGCGGGAGAATCTCCGCTGTCAGCGCTGTTTTCGGATCCTCCATTACGGGCAAAGGGAAGGAGCAGGAGGAGACAGGGAAGATTATTTGGCTGCTATCCGGCGGGGGATCAGGGAAGCGGAGCTGGCTGTGATGGTCTTTGATCTCGTCGATTTTGAAGGTTCCTGGAGTGAAGAGCTCAATTCCCTGGTCGGGTCAAAGCCTTTACTGGCGGTCCTGAATAAATTTGACCTCCTGCCCCGGCAGGTGAAGGGGGAAGAAGTAGAAAGCTGGGCCAGGAACCGGCTTGAGGCACTGGGGCGGGAGCCGGCGGCGGTGGTCCCTGTCAGCAGTACCCGGGGCTGGGGAATTAAGAAACTCCTGGCGGAAATTTCAGCCCAGCTGGGGGATGGAGATAGGGCTGTCCTCGTCGGCGCCACCAATGTGGGCAAATCAAGCCTCCTCAACGCCCTGGCGGGCCGGGCCGGGGAAGGAATTAGAAAGGGGAGGGGAGGGGGGCAAAAATACAACCCGACCCTCACCACATCACCCTATCCCGGCACCACCCAGAATCTGGTCCGGGTCGATCTCCCCACGGCCGGTTGCCTCCTCATCGACACACCGGGTTTATCCCAACCGGATCGACTAAGCGATCTCCTCTGCCCTGACTGCAGCCGCCGGCTGATACCAGCCGGGGAATTGAGCCGCAAAACCTATAAGCTGAGCCCGGGCCAGAGCCTGCTTTTCGGCGGCCTGGCAAGTTTTACCATTGGCGCCGGTGACCCCAGGCCCATTGTCATTGCCTTTGCCGCCCGGGAGGTGGTCTTCCATGTTACCAGAAGGGAAAGGGTCGAGGAAATACTAACCGCCCACAGTGGGGATTGGCTGCTGCCTCCCTGTGGAGAGTGCCGGGTGAAGGAGTGGGAGAAGAGAACCCTCACAGCCCAGGAGGGCGAGGATGTGGTCGTGCCGGGCCTGGGTTGGCTCACGGTGCGCCGGGGACCCGTTGAGCTGGAGGTAGCTGTGCCCAGGGGGGTAAAGGCCGTGGTGCGGCCGGCCCTGGTCCGGCCGCGGGACTAGAGGGGGTTTGGTCATGCCTGTCACCGGGAAAACCCGCCTCATCGGTATCATCGGAGATCCAATAGAACATACCCTGTCGCCGGTTATGCACAATGCCGCCTTTGCCCACCTGGGATTGGACTACATCTACATACCCTTTAGGGTGGCAAGGGAAGATCTTGCCGTGGCCCTGGCCGGGATTAAGGCCCTGGGTTTTACTGGTGTAAATGTAACCATCCCCCACAAGGAAGCTGTTTTACCCCTCCTCGATGAATTGGTCCCCGAGGCCGAAGTCATCGGGGCGGTGAATACCATCCATAATGTGGGCGGACGCCTCTACGGCTATAATACCGATGGCCCGGGCTTTGTCAGTTCCCTGAAGGAAGAGGGGGGCTGTGACCCGGCGGGGAAAAGGGTAACCATCCTGGGAACGGGCGGAGCTGCCCGGGCCGTCGCCCTCCAGCTGGCCCTGGCTGGTGCTGCCCACATCATCATCCTGGGGCGGCGGTTGGAAAAGGCCGAGGCCATTAAGGACGCCATAAAGTTAGGGGTGCCGGACTGTCAGGTCACCACGGGCTTAATCGGAAAAGGGGAACTGGCTAAGCATGTGCAGCAAGCCCAGGTGCTGATAGATACTACACCAGTGGGGATGTATCCCAGGGTTGAGGATGAGCCCCTGGTGGGGCGGGAGATGCTGCACCGGGATCTGGTGGTCTGTGATCTGGTCTATAATCCGGTCCAAACCCTCCTGTTACAGGAGGCAGAGGCCCTTGGCTGCCGGACCCTGTCGGGCCTTGAGATGCTGGTCCGGCAGGGCGCCCTGGCTTTTAAAATTTGGACTGGCCGGGAACCGCCCCTGGAGATAATGCGAAAGGTAGTCAGGGAAAAGCTTGCAGTTTAACAGGGCTGCAGGCTTTTTCTTTTACTAAAAAGCAGGAGGAAAAATCCCCAATAGGTGGTATTTTAGACATTATACGGCACTTTTCGATATGGAGGGAGGGGCGATGAAAGAGGGGAGGAGTTCTGCCCAGGGGCGTGCTTATAAGACCTACCCCAGGATCAACCTCTACAAGTACAAGCTGGAGTCGGATATTGTGAAGAGCATTCCCTTTTCTGTAGCCCAACGGCACCAGGTGGTTCCCATTGAGAAAAGGGGCGGGAAGATTGTCCTGGCCATGGCCGATCCACTGAACATCGTGGCTATCGATGAAGTTAGTTATTTAACGGGGGCCGAAGTCGAACCGGTACTGGCTTCCCGGGAAGAAATCGCAGAAATCATCAGCTGGTATTATGGGGTCAGGGAACAGGTAGAAAGGGTGACGAGGCTTCTTCCCGAGGAAGAGGAGACAGCCGCTGCAGGTATGGACATGCCCCCGGGAGAACTTGAGGGGATGGCCGGGGAGGCACCGGTGATCCAGGCGGTAAATTCCCTTTTCCAGCAGGCCGTAAGGGAACGGGCCAGTGATATCCATTTGGAGGTACAGGAGAATAATGTTAAGGTCCGCTACCGCATCGATGGCGTCCTCCTGGAGGCCCTCACCCTGCCGAAAAATATCTATGCTCCCCTCCTCACCCGGATCAAGATTATGGCCGGGATGGATATTGCCGAAAAGCGCCTGCCCCAGGATGGACGGATCCAGGTAGAGCTGGATGGCAGGGAAGTAGACATGCGGGTTTCTACCCTTCCCACCATCAGCGGTGAGAAGGTGGTTATCCGGCTTCTGGATAAAGGGAGCCTTCACTGGGGCCTTGATGAACTGGGCTTTTCCCAGGCCAACCTGGCTACCTTTAGAATGATGATCCATCGTTCCCACGGGCTCATTCTGGTTACGGGACCGACGGGTGCCGGCAAGACCACCACCCTCTATGCCGCCCTGCAGGAACTGGATACGGCCAGCCAAAACATTGTTACCATTGAAGATCCCGTCGAATATCACCTGGAAGGAATAAACCAGGTGCAGATCAACAACCGGGCAGGATTGACCTTTGCCAGGGGGCTGCGCTCCATCCTCCGCCAGGATCCCAATATTATTATGGTCGGGGAGATCCGGGATCGGGAAACGGCCGATATTGCCGTACGGGCCGCCCTGACGGGCCACCTGGTCCTCAGCACCCTTCACACCAATGATGGGGCCGGGGCCTTAACCCGGCTCCTGGATATGGGTGTCGAACCCTATCTGGTGGCCTCGGCGGTGATGGGGGTCGTAGCCCAGCGCCTGGTCCGGGTCCTCTGCCCCCACTGCCGGACCGTTGAGGAAATACCTCCCGGCGCCAGGGTGAGGGATACTTTAGGTGTGGGGCCGGAGGATCCCTTGACCCTGTACAGGCCTGCCGGTTGTTCCTACTGCAACTACATCGGCTACCGGGGTCGAATTGCCATAACCGAGGTTTTAGTAATGACCAGGGAGCTGGAAAAGCTGGTCCTGGACAAAGCCCCGCGGGAGGCAATACACAAGGCTGCCCGGCAGGCCGGGCTGGTTTCCCTCTGGGAAGATGGCCTTGCCAGGGTGCGGCAGGGAACAACTACCCTCCAGGAAGTAATGCGGGTAGTATCATAAAAAAGGTTGGCAGCCGGCCCTGCCGGCAGCCAGGGGGAAGAAGGGGCGGCTGCCCTCCCAAAGGAATTTCCTATTTTAGGAAAGGGGTTTGCCTATGGCTCCTACCTTCACCTATAGGGCCCGCAGCAAAAGGGGTGACCAGATCAGGGGCACCATTGTCAGCAGTGACGAATACCAGGCTGTCTCTGCCCTCAGGGCCCAGGGTTACCTGGTGACGGAAATTAAAAGAAAGGGACAGGATTTCCGCCTTCCCACCCCAGGCCTTGGGGCCGGCCTTACCAGCAAGGAGCTGGCCCTCTTCTGCCGCCAGCTGGCAACAATGCTGCTGGCCGGCTTGACCCTGGTCAAGGCCCTGGAAATTTTGGAAAAACAACATCTGAGCAAAAATATGCGGGAAGCGGTGGCAATAATCAAGGAGGAGTTAATTAGCGGCTGGCAGCTGTCAGAGACCATGGAGAAACAGCCCCAGCTGTTCCCTGCCGCCCTGGTCCATATGGTGGCGGCAGGGGAAACGGGGGGAGTCTTGGCTGAAGTATTGGCCAGGATGGCCCAGTACTACGAAAAGGAACATAACCTGCGGGAAAGGGCCAGGGGGGCCCTCAGCTATCCCGCCCTTGTTACCCTCCTGACCCTGGGTGCAGTAGTTTTCCTTGTCAGCTATGTCCTGCCCACCTTTGCCCATCTCTTTGCCAGCTCTGGCCTGGCTCTACCCTGGCCGACCCGGCTCCTTCTATCTGTCAGTGGATTTATCGCCGGCCATTGGCAGTGGCTGGGTGGAGGTTCTTTTTTACTCCTTTTGGGGGCCCTCCTGTATTTGCGAACTGAGGAAGGCAGTTCCCGGCGCGACCGCCTTCTCCTGGCTTTGCCGGTCATTGGCCCCCTTCTGCAGGGAATTGCCCTTTCCCGCTTCAGCCGCACCCTGGGCACCCTGCTTAGCGGTGGCGTTCCCCTCCTGCCGGCCCTGGAGGCGGTCAAGAACACGGCCGACAATCGGGCCCTTAACCGGGCTTTGGGCCAGGTCCAGGCCGGGATTAGGGAAGGGGCAGAGTTGGCCGCCCTGCTGAAGGACTACTCCCTTTTTCCCGAAATGATGATCCAGATGGTCAAGGTAGGGGAAGAGACGGGGGAACTGCCTGCCATGCTGATCCGGATTGCCGACTACTATGAATGGGAGATCGATGCCTCTCTCAAACGTTTTTCGTCCTTGCTGGAACCTGTTTTGACCGTGGCTGTAGCCGGCCTTGTAGGATTTGTAGTCATAAGCATAATGCTCCCCCTGCTCGATCTGGTCTTGATAGTAGGGTAAAACCATAGATGGCAGAAAAGGAGGAGGAGGAGGATGGAGTATAGGATTGCCATTTTACGGGAAGAGGAGGGCTTTACCCTGATAGAGGTGCTGGTGGTCCTGGTCATCATCGGTATCCTGATGGGCATTGCCATCCCCCAGTACACCAGGATTACCACCCAGGCAAAGGTGCAAGCCTGTGCAGCCAACATCAAGGCTATAGAGACGGCAGTTGCCAGCTATGAGGCAGCCAA
>LFSN01000041.1 GCA_001513125.1 Clostridia bacterium DTU030 | reverse complement strand
TAATAAATTTGCCCAGGATAGCAGCTGCTTCCTGGCGAGATATTAAATTTTGCGGCCGAAAGCTACCGTCGGGGTAGCCTGACACTATACCAGCTTGCCAAGCGGCAGAAATATCTTTATAAAACCATGCTGTCTCGGGAATGTCGGTAAATACCGCTCCTTCTCCGGCTCCTCCTTGAACCCCAAAGGCACGGTTTAGAAAGACAACAAATTCAGCCCTGCTCACCGGGTTATTAGGACGAAAGGTGCCATCGGGATATCCTCCGGCCAGATCCCGGGCAAGCCATTCTTCAATGATACCCTCGGCCCAGTGACCTTTGATGTCGCTATTGGAAGCAGCAAAAGCCCCCAAAGGTAGTAGGGTTGTCACCAGGGCAATTATGATTACACCAGCCAGGTATTTCCCATTTTTTAGATGCGCATTTCGATGCGCCATCTTCTTTATACCTCCCTATGGTTCCCGATTGCACTGCTAACAAGGCGCTTTGTGCACCGAAAAGGTGGCCCCCAAGGTGTCCAACTATCCGACAACAGCAATAAACCCTCCCCTTACAGCGTCCAACGGACTTATCTTCCAACACTCCCCCCTTCCCATTAACAAGGGCTTTCCAATATCCGGTGTCTAGCAAAATTTTTAATAATGTTCAGAACTATGATGTTCATTTCCAGTAAGTTCTATATTCGTAAATTTTGGTAATCTAATCTTAGCTATATATATCCCGCTAGTCAACTGTTAAGATGTGACAAATCCCATTGTTTTTCGTAACGATATGATTAACATATTCTGGAAATATGTCACTTCCATGTTTACCCAGCCCAATCTGACTCATTCTATGCATAACAAAAGCACCCAGGAACGGGTGCTTATAATTTGGGATCTCTAACGCTGAGGGTCTTTGCTTTTTTGTTATTTCCGCAAAATCTTATCCATGGCTTTTCCCCTTGCCAGTTCATCGATGAGCTTATCCAAATAGCGGATTTCCCGCATAGTGGGCTCCTCAATATCTTCTACCCGGACACCGCAGACCACACCTTTGATCAAAGACCGCGCGGGGTTCAATCGGGGAGCTTCGGCAAAAAAGGTCTCAAAATCCGTTTCTTTTTCCAGCTGTCCTTCCAACTCTTCCTGGCTGTATCCCGTCAACCAGCGGATTATTTCATCGACTTCCCCTTTGGTACGCCCTTTTTTCTCCGCCTTCGCCACATAGTGGGGATAAACCTTTGCGAAACTCATTTTGTAAATCCTCATCGTGAAATGGAATAACAGTAGTTCTTCCATCCTTATGTCTATAAATTTTATGACTTCCTTTTTGGCGTATCTCCTTGAAGCCAAGAATTTCCAGTATCTTCGCCATACCTTTGGAAGAGACAATGGTCAGTCTACTCATATGACAACCTCAATTTGCTGAACTCCCACAAACTCATTTGGGGAAAAACCTTCATCCTCTGTTTCCAGGTACAATTCAATTGCCTCTTTTATTCTCGGGAGCAATTCTTCTACTGTTCTCGCCTGAGTATAGCAACCCCTTAGTGCCGGAACAGAAGCAATATATATTCCATCCTCATCCCTTTCAATAAGGATTGTGAAATTTAACTTTCTCATCATTAACCACCTCCACCTCAAGGTAATTATACCACTATCCATATAAAATGTTTACAAAAAAGTCTTTATGAAACCCTTTTAGCCTCACTTGTGGTAAGGCTCCCCCCGCATTATTTTAAAAGCCCGGTAGAGCTGTTCCAAAAGGATGAGGCGGACCATCTGGTGGGTAAAGGTCAGGGGAGATAAGGAAAGGACTAAATCGGCGCAGCTGCGGGCTGCCGGGGAAAGACCCAGGTGGCCGCCGATGAGAAAGGCCAGGGCGCTCCTGCCGTGGAGGGCCAGGCGGGAAAGGTACTGGGCCAATTCTTCAGAGGTAAAGGACCGGCCACCGGCATCGAGGGCAATGACGTATTCCCCCGGCTTGAGGAGCTTCAACAGCCGCTCCCCCTCCCTGGCCATCACCTGTTCTTCCTCCCGGGGGGAGGGGTTGTCGGCCAACCTTTCCTCGGCCACATTGATCAATTCCAGCCGCGCATAGGGGGCCAGCCTTTTCTTAAATTCCTGTAGACCCAGCTGGAGGTACTTTTCCCTCGTCTTTCCCACGGCCAGGATGCGAATCTGCACAGCCACACCATCCTTCCCTGGGCCCTTTGCCCGGGCCCTGACAAAACATAAACTGGGGAGTGAGATGCCAGAGCTGACCACAGCGGCCAGGGCAGATTCTCCCTCCCCCACTATGCCCTAATCCCTACACCGGGTGATAGATAAAGGTGTCGTCATCTTCCTGGATCTGCTTATCCAGGAGTGCAAAATCCACACCCGATTTCTTGACGGCCCGGTCCTTGAGGAATTTTTCCGCCACCTGGGGGAAGAGACAATAGGAAAGGATGTCCTCTTCCTTTTCGGCATAGCGGCCGATCTCCTTCCGGGCCTTCTCAAGCATGGGTTCCAACAGGTCTGCCGGGCGGCAGGTAATGGGCTCCTCATCGCCGATGATCTTTTTCTTAATTTCCGGGTCAATCTCCGCCGGAGGCCGCCCGTAATAGCCAAGGACGTAATTCTTTACTTCCTTGGGAACCACCTTGTAGCGTTCCCCCATGACCACATTGAAGACGGCCTGGGTGCCCACGATCTGGCTGGTGGGGGTAACCAGGGGGGGATAGCCCAGCTCGGCCCGCACCCGGGGAACCTCGGCCAGGCAGTCTTCGTATTTATCCAGGGCATTGGCCTGCCGGAGCTGGGAAGCCAGGTTGGAGATCATGCCGCCGGGAATCTGGTATTCCAGAACATTGGTATCGACACCGGAGGACTGTTCGGCAAACTGGTCGTACTTGGGCTTGATCTCCTTCCAGTAGTTGGCTATTTCACTGAGGAGGGACAGGTCCAGGCCGGTATCCCAGGGGGTACCCTGGAGGGCGGCTACCAGGGACTCGACGGGGGGCTGGGAAGTTCCCAGGGCCAGGGGTGAGCTGGCGGTATCCACCACATCGCAACCTGCTTCGATAGCTTTAAGATAAGCCATGGAGGCCATGCCGCTGGTGTAATGGCAGTGGAGCTGCAGCGGTACATCGAGTTCTTTCTTCAAGGCAGAGACCAGTTCATAGGCCATGTAGGGGGAAATAAGGCCGGCCATGTCCTTGATGCAGATGGAGTCAACTCCCAATTCCACCAATTCCCGGCCCACCTTGACAAAGAGGGGAATGTCGTGGACGGGGCTGATGGTGTAGCAGATGGTGCCCTGGACATGGGCCCCTTCCTTCTTGGCCACCTGGATGGCCTTTTCCATATTGCGGACATCGTTGAGGGCATCGAAGATGCGGAGGATGTCTATGCCCCGCTCGATCATCTTCTGGACGAAGCCCGTCACTACATCATCGGGATAATTGCGGTAACCGAGGATATTCTGCCCCCTGAGGAGCATCTGCAGCTTGGTTTTCTTTACCCTTTTTCTGACCTCACTCAAGCGCTCCCAAGGGTCCTCATTGAGAAAGCGCATGCAGGTATCGAAGGTCGCCCCTCCCCACATTTCCAGGGAGTAATAACCAACCTCGTCGAGCATTTCCAGAACGGGGATCATGTCTTCGGTTTTCATTCTGGTGGCAAATAGGGACTGGTGGGCATCCCGTAGGCTGGTGTCCGTAAGCCTCACCCTCTGCGGCGTTCTTTCCGACACTGTTTCTCTCCTCCTTCTGTTGTTAAGAAAAATGCTGTCCTGGCCCAGGTTTATGACTAAATAAGTAAAACCCCGGCATCCTTCCCCGATGCCGGAAAGTTTTGGCCCCTCTGGTTGTTGGTCCCTCCCACCCTAGACAACGAGAAACTCGGGCGGGCGGGAACAGAAATTACACGACACCGGTGCCTCCCAGTCGGTAAAGGAAAGCTGGCTCAAGCGGTATAAGTCAGGCGGCATCTCATAGACCTCGACGAATTCGTCGATGGCCTGGTCCAGGTGCTCTGCACAGACACAGTACATTCCGAACCCCCCTCACTGGCTGCACCGGTTGACAACACCTAATCCTATGCCGGTGGTGCTGGCGGCAGAACCAGCCCCCGGCTTGTATTCTTTGCTATTCCTGGGGCCGCTCGCCCAGGATCACGGCAATCGTCTGCCGGTTCCCCCCCTGCCGGACAACGGTGAGCTGTACCTTATCACCTACCCGGGCCTTTTCCAGGGCGCCGGTTAGGTCTTCAATGGTCTCGATGGCTATGAGATTGAAGGCGGTGATAACATCACCCTGGCGCAGGCCCGCCTGATCGGCCGGGCTGCCCGGGACTATTTCCGCAACCAGAACCCCCTTATCCACCGGCAGGTTGTAGTAAGTGGCTATTTCCCGGGTCACGGTGCCGCCGATGATACCCAACCAGGGGGTGATGATCTTACCGTGGGTGATGAGTTCCTCGACTATGGGCTTGGCAACGTTGATGGGGATGGCAAAGCCAATTCCCTCGGCCTGGGTGGCCTTGGCCGTATTGATGCCGATCACCTGGCCGGAACTGTTGACCAGGGGACCACCGCTGTTGCCGGGGTTGATGGAAGCATCGGTCTGGATCAGGCCTTCCAGGACATTGCCATC
>LFSN01000100.1 GCA_001513125.1 Clostridia bacterium DTU030 | reverse complement strand
AAACGGTTCCGAACCCTACATCTCCCTGCGCCCTTCAAGGGCCTTTATTAAAGTAACCTCATCGACATAGTCCAGATCACCCCCGACGGGGAGGCCGTGGGCTATGCGGGTGACCTTAATCCCCAGGGGTTTGACCAGCTTGGCTATGTACATGGCCGTGGCTTCCCCTTCTACGTTGGGGTCGGTGGCTAGAATAAGTTCCCTGATCTCTTCCTTTTGGAGCCGGGCAAGGAGTTCCTTGAGCCGGATGTCATCGGGCCCGATGCCGTCCATGGGGGAGATGGCCCCGCCCAGGACATGGTAGACCCCCTTGTACTCCCGGGTTTTTTCCATGGCAATGAGGTCCCGGGGGTCCTGGACGACACAGATGGTGCTGTGGTCCCGGAAATCGGAGGCACAGATGGGACAGGGATCTGCAGCCGTTATATTCCAACAGGTTGAGCAATACTTGGTTTTTGCCTTGGCTTCGACGATGGAACGGGCCAGCTGCTCAATTGCCGGCATCGGCTGGTCCAAAATATAAAAGGCCAGGCGCTGGGCCGTCCGGGGGCCAATGCCCGGCAGCTTGGTCAGTTCACCGATCAGCCTTCCCACAGGTTCCGGGTAATACATCTACCTTCCTCCCGCCTACATTTAAATCAGGCCTGGGGGCAGTTTTAAACCTCCGGTCAGTTTGCCCATTTCTTCTGCCACCATTGCCTGGGCCCGGCGCAGGGCTTCGTTGGTGGCGGCCATAACCAGGTCTTCCAGCATTTCCACATCGTCGGGATCGACGGCGTCGGGATCAATCTTTACCCCGACCACCTGGTTCTCGCCATTGACCGTGACTGTTACCACCCCGCCACCGGCCGAAGCTTCCACGGTCCGCTGGGCCAATTCCTCCTGCAGCTTGGCCATCTGGGCCTGGAGCTTTTGCATCTGTTTCATCATCTTCCCCATATTGCCAAAACCCACTTACATCTACCTCCCTGCTTTTATAATTCCGGGTTTTCCTTCCTTTCTTCCACCAGCCCGGGACCAAAGAATTCTATCGCTTCCTGGACCAGGTCTTTGTCCCTGACTTCTCCCCTTTTTTTCTCCTGGGCCAAAACACAGCGCAGGTCCAGTTCCCGGCCAAAGATGGCCTTCATGGCCGCCTCGATCTGTTCCTTGTATCTTTCGACCACCTTTTCCTTGTGTATCTGGTGGGTAAAGGCCAGGATCAGGCAGTTTTCCCTCAGCTCTGCCGGCTTGCCTCCCTGGATGAGGGCCAGGCCGGGTATATCCACCCTTTCTTTCAATTCCTCCAGGACCTCCGGCCACCTTTTTTCTATTGCCGCCAGGGTGAGCTCCTCCCTGGCGGGGGCAGCTTTCTTAATTGCTGGTTCCCTTTTAGCCCCCCTGTCCCCTTCCCCTGCAGCGGGGGGCCTTTTGGCCGGCCCTGCCTCCTTTTTAGGAGGGGTTCTTTCCGCTTTCCGGGCTTCCTGACCGGGGCGGGCAGGGATTACTTCAAGGGGCGGCTCCTGGGTTTGCAGGGCTTGCTGCTCCCTTTTCTCCGGCCTCGCCAGTTCCAGGAGGAGCTTGATGGCCATTACCTCCAGGGAGACCCGGGGCTGGGCGTCCCAGCGGATCTCACCTTCCGTCGCCGCCAAAAGTTCTATCCCCGCCATGAGCTGCTCCGGGGAAAAGCTGGCTGCCTGGCGGGAGAAGACCTGCTTCTCCTCCTGGGTGGCCTCGACCAGTTCATCCTGCCCGGCCCCCACCTTAAAGAGGAGGAGGTTGCGGAAGTAGCCGATGAGATCCCTGATCAGCTGGCGGGGATCCCGGCCATAATCCAGAAGCCCGTTGATGGTCTGCAAAAGGGCCGTGACATCCCCCTGCACCAGACAGTCCACCATTGCCTGCAGTTCTTCGCCGGCAGCTGCCCCCAAAAGGGCCAGGACTTGGTCATGGTCGATTTTATCGCTGCCCAGGGAGATGCACTGGTCCAGCATGCTCAGGGCATCCCGGAGGCTCCCCTCGGCCTTTTTGGCCAGGAGAAAGAGGGTCCGCTCCTCCACGGCCACCCCCTCCCGGTCCGCCACTTCCTGGAGCCGCTCGACGATGGCCGGGAGGGCCACCCGGTGAAAATCCAGGCGCTGGCAACGGGAGAGGATGGTTAAGGGTATCTTGTGGGCCTCGGTGGTGGCGAAGATAAAGATAACGTGGGCCGGCGGCTCTTCCAGGGTCCGCAGCAGGGCGTTGAAGGCTTCCGTGGTTAACATGTGTACCTCGTCTATTATATATACCTTGTACCTGCCCTCGGCCGGGGCCAGCTGGACCTTTTCCCTGAGTTCCCGGATCTCGTCGATGCCCCGGTTGGAGGCCCCGTCTATCTCCAGGACATCCAAAAACTCCCCCGCCGTAATCCTGGTGCAGGCAGGACACTGGTTGCAGGGCTCCGGCGTCGGGCCGTGGACACAGTTGAGGGCCTTGGCCAGGATCTTGGCCGTACTGGTTTTGCCGGTGCCCCGGGGGCCGGAGAAAAGGTAGGCATGGCTCACCCTCCCGGCTGCCAGGGCGTTGGTTAAAATCCGCCGCACATGTTCCTGTCCCACCAGGTCGGCAAAGGTCTGGGGCCGCCATTCCCGGTAGAGGGCACGGTAGGTCATTGGCTATCACCTCAAAGGAAACCCTTTCCCTGTTGTTCATCTTGCTTGAAAGGTTCTGCATTAGGCTCAGCAATTCCTTTTCCAGATAACAAAAAAGGAAACGGCCTCTGCCCTTTCCTCTTTCCAATAATTATTGGCCGTGCAGCCCACCCTTGACTTCTTCCCTTCCGGGCGTTACCTCCGCAGTTAACTCAAACCAGGTGCCCCTGCGGCACCCGGAACATCCTACTTACCGCTGCTCCCTTCCGGGCCTGACGGGGTTCATAGGCTTCCGTCGCGCAGGACCCGGTCTTCATCGCCACACACGGAGGCCAGACCCCACAAGGGGAAGCCGCAGGCAGGCATTCAGCCCTGCTGTAGCGGATTGCAGGTACAGGGCACCGCTATCTCCCCGCCTAGCACGGCCAAACTCTAAAAAAATGAAAATGGCGGAGAGGGTGGGATTCGAACCCACGAGGCGGAGACCTTCCGCCTACTCGCTTTCCAGGCGAGCGCCTTCGACCAGACTCAGCCACCTCTCCACACCTAATTCTGTTGCCACTATATATTGTACAATGAAGGAGGCGGGAATGCAAGTGCTCCACGCTGGTTAATTAATGGGAGCCGGTAGGCCGCCGCCCCCGGCGGGGGGAAAGGGGTCGGGCTGGGTATCCTACCGGAACTGATTTTTGACACTGTACATTTTCTCGTCGGCCTCTTTATAGACCTCCCGCAGGGGCCTGGAGCCATTGGCGGCGGTAGCCAGGCCGATGGCTACACTCAAGGGCAGGTCGGGGTTCTCTTGGTTGTAAGCCTCGATGTTGTCGTAAATCCGGTCCACTATGGCCGCCGCCGTTTCCCCATCGGTGTTGACCAGGATGGCGGCAAATTCGTCGCCCCCCATCCGGGCCACAATATCGCTGGCCCGCAGGGAGCTTTTCAGGATGGACCCACAGGTCTGCAGCAGAACATCGCCGGCCTGGTGGCCCAGGGTGTCATTGACAAGCTTAAACTTATTTAAATCGCAGCACAGGAGGGTGATGGGATAGTCCCGGCCTTTCCCTATCCGCACCAGTTCCTTTTCAAAGTAATATCGGTTGTAGAGGCCTGTGAGCGGGTCGTGGAGGCCCAAGAATTTGAGCTGCTCTTCATATTCCTTCTTATAGGTAATATTGCGGGCAATACAGATTAAAATGGGCTCCTGGTTTTCATCTACGGCCGGGGAGCCTGCAAGGGCATACCACTGCCAGCGGCCCTCCCTGTCCTTGATCCGGTACTCAAAGGCCCTGTAGGTGCGGTTAGCGTTGAAGAGTTTATCTATATACCGCCGGAGATGCGCGGCATCCTCCGGGTGGACATTGGCGGTACAGACCTTCCCCTCTATCTCCGACCTATCGTAGCCCAGGCGTTTTTTAATATTGGGGGAAACATAGTTGATAAGACCCGCCCTGTTAATGATGAAGAAAATGTCACTGGCCTGCTCGACAAAGGTCCGGAACTTGGCCTCACTCTGCTGCAGGGCCCGTTGGGCCCGCTCCTGCTCGCTTATGTCCCGGCAGATGCAGATGACGGTTTTTTCCCCGCCAATTTCGGTGCCCGTGGCACTTATTTCCACGGGGAAAATGCTGCCATCTTTGCGCCTGTGCCTGGTCTTAAAATAGCAGTTGATCTTGCTGAGATCCCTAAATTCCCAGCGGACCCGCTCTTCGGTCATATCGGCATCCCAATCCCAGATCTGAAGATGGAGGAGCTCCTCTCGGGAATAGCCAAGCATTTGGGCAAAACGTTCGTTGGCCTCGATAATCCGGTGTTCCTGGTTAATGATCACTATACCCAGGCCGACCTTGCTGATGAGGGTGCTGAGCCTGACTGCCTTCTCTCCCAGCTGCTCCTTTACCTGGTGGCTTTCGGTAATGCTGGAAAGGATGGCATAGCCGCCGGCAAGGGCAGCGGAAGAAAAAAGGGGGCCGTATTTTACAGAAGCATAGATGGGGCGGCCTTCCTTAGAACTTGTTTCTATATCAATTTCTCCCCCTTCACCCTGTAAAACACTGGCCAAAATAGGAAGGCTCCCGCCCTCCCCCGGCCCTAGAAGGGCGTCTATCCTCTGCCCCAGCACCTCGTCCCCTTTATAGCCAAAGAGTCCGTTAAAGGCGGGATTGGCGTGGAAAACCCTCCCCTCGCAGTCAAACCAGAGGATGGCATCCCTGGTGTGATTGAACATGGACTGGTAAAGGGCCAGGCATTCCTGGGGTTTGCTATCCTTATTGGATCCGGCAACCATCCTTGTCTCCTCCTCAAATTCATAGCAGACTCACATACCTACAGACAACAAATTGCTGCAAAGCCTTGTTGCAGCAATATCTACAGCAAAGGAAGAGAATACAAGGAAATCTCCCATTTTTAACGCCGGAAAACCCTTTGTTCAAGTTATTAATCCAGTAAAGGCTAATTCTACAAGGCCCTTCCCCCCTCCTGCACGGCTGGGCCCCTTCCCCCAATAAAATTTGTTTCGGATAGGATAACCCCTCCCCGTCTTTAGCGGCAGGAAAGACACCTATTGCAGTATACCTATAATCAATTTATAATGGTATCTATACGGAAAAATTAGCCTTGTAAGGTAACCTTTTCTAGGTAAGGGATAATTATCCATAGTCAAGAATTGTGTTGGTTGTTTGAAACTGGAAGGGGCAAGGGTGTCTGTGAGCTGCTAGGAGGGAGAACATGAAAAGTTTACGGGCTAAAGTAATTCTGTACATATTAGGGCTTTTCCTGATAGGCACTCTGGTCTTGGCCTATGCCAATTACCTCGTCGCCGAGAGGGTAGCAACGGATGTTATCCACAGCTTAACGGAACAGCTGGCCGTGAACCTGGCCCATGCCACAGAAAACAACCTGCTGCGCTACCAGGACCTGGTAGAAGCCATGGCCCAGATGCCGGAAACCCTAGAAATGGATTCGGAGACCGACTGGGAGGTGCTGGAAGCCTATCTCCAGCGGGAGGAAGGGCGAATCCGGGAATTTGAAATGATCTTTTTGGCCGATGCCAACGGCGAGTATATCAATACCAAAAGCCAGAGGGGCAATATTGCCGATCAGGATTACTTCCAGGCAGTTATGACGGGTAAAACCGTTATTACCGAACCCCTCATCAACCCCGTCACGGGGAAGGAAGTAGTGGTTGTCGCCGCCCCCATCAAGGATGGGGAAGGGAAGGTTAGCGGTTTATTGGGAGCAACGATAACCCTGGAGGAATTGACCAATATTATTTCCCAGACCGAGCTGGGGGAAAACGGCTACGCCTTTGCCCTGGCCTCCGACGGCACCGTCGTGGCCCACCGGAACCGGGATCTGCTGCTGCGGCACAATTATATAAGGGACA
>LFSN01000065.1:6573-8028 GCA_001513125.1 Clostridia bacterium DTU030 | reverse complement strand
TGGTGTTACCGGCCTATGCCAAGATAAATCTGGCCCTGGATGTCCTGGGCCGCCGTCCCGACGGCTACCATGAGGTGGAAATGGTCATGCAGACCATTGCCCTCCACGACCGGGTAATTTTGGAGAGGCGGGGGCCGGGGGAGATACTTTTCCACTGCTCCGACCCCGGCCTTCCCCGGGAAGAAAACCTGGCCTACCGGGCTGCCCTCCTCCTGAAAGAAGAATACGGGGTGAAGGAGGGGGCCGCCATTTATCTTGAGAAGAGGATCCCCATGGCCGCCGGCCTGGCCGGGGGCAGCACCGATGCAGCGGCGGTCCTGGTGGGCCTGAACCGGCTCTGGAATTTGGGCTTGCCCCGGGAAGAGCTGCAGGGACTGGGGAAAAGGTTGGGGGCCGATGTTCCCTACTGTATCCAGGGGGGGACCTGCCTGGCCCGGGGCATCGGGGAAATATTGACCCCCCTGCCCCCCCTCCCTCCCACCTGGCTGGTCCTGGCCAAGCCGCCGGGGGGCCTGGCTACCGGGGGGATCTACGGGAGGCTGGATCTGACCCGCCTCAAGTACCGGCCCCGGCTGAAGAATCTCATAGCTGCCCTCGAGGCCGGCTCCCTGGCCGGGGTGGTGGCCAATTGGGGCAATGTCCTCCAGGGGGTCAGCGAAGGGCTGGTGCCGGAAATTGTCTCCCTGCGCCAGGCCCTGGTGGAGCTGGGGGCCCTGGGGAGCCTGATGACCGGCAGCGGTCCCACCGTCTTCGGCCTGGTGGAGGAAGAAAAAAAAGCCCGGGCAATTGCCAAAAAGTTGCAGCAGGAATTCCCCGCTGCTGTTATAATGGTTACAAAGAGCATTAACATTGACAGCCTCATCAGTTGACAGTTGACAATTAACTTCCAACCTCCAACTACTAACTTCCAAAAGGTAGGGGCGACCTGTGGTCGCCCGCGGGCGGTCAAAGACCGCCCCTACAAGTGTGGAACTGTGCATTATCATGCAACCTGTAGGGGCGACCTGTGGTCGCCCGTCCGGGGTAGCAATATAAATGGCTATCGGAGACAGGGGAAGAGAGCCACTGGTTTCATTGCTAGATGTAAAGGCAAGGGGAGGGACCGGAATGGTTGAAGCTATTGTCTTGGCAGGGAGTCTCAATGACGGGGAATTGCGGGAAATCAGCAGAGAACCCTATGAAGCCCTGATCCCCCTGGCGGGAAAGCCCATGGTAGAGTATGTCCTGGCTGCCCTGCAGGACAGCCCCAGCATTTCCCGGATTATAGTGGTTGGGCCTCCCGCCCTGAAGGAGCTCCAGATTCCCAAGCTGACCACCGTGGTGGAGAGTACCTTTTCGCTGATGGACAATCTCCGCCTGGGACTGGAACAGGTAAGTGGCGAGAAGCACGTTCTCGTCGCTACCGCCGACATCCCCCTGCTCACGGCAGTGGCCGTTGAAGATTTCATAGCCCGG
>LFSN01000065.1:0-6511 GCA_001513125.1 Clostridia bacterium DTU030 | reverse complement strand
GGCACCTTCACCGGCGGCAACCTCTTCTACTTCCATCCCCGCATTGCCGAGGCCTGCTGGTCCTTTGCCGAGGAAATGGTAAATTTGCGGAAAGAGCCCCTGAAGATGTGTGCCCGGCTGGGTTTTCTCTTCATCCTCCGCCTCCTTTTGGGGAAACTCTCCATAGCAGATCTTGAGCGGCGGGTGGGGAAACTTTTGGCAATCAAGGCCAGGGCGATTATTTCCCCCTATCCGGGCGTAGGAATAGATATTGATAAGCCCGCTGACTATGACTTTGTGCTGCCCTTTCTAGAAAGAAAAGAAGTTTGATGGTAGAGGGGCTGCGAGGAGGAGTTTTTTGCCCGGCAGCGAAATGGAACAATAAAGGGTAAAAAAGAAATAATTGTTCGTGTTTGGGGGAAGAAAAAAGGTGGGACGCTTGCGACGAAGTGAACGTTTGGTTTATATCACAAAATACCTCCTCGAGCATCCGGGGGAAACCATCAGCTTAAAGACCTTTGTCACCGCCCTGGGGGCGGCCAAGTCCAGCATCAGCGAGGATGTGGCCCTGATTAAGGGGGCCATGGACCAGATGGGACTGGGGAGGGTAGAGACGGAGCTGGGGGCGGCCGGGGGCGTCCAGTATCTGCCCGGCCGGGAAGGGGAGCGGGCCCTGGCCCTGGCCTGGGAATTGAGCACCCGGCTCTCCGATTTCCAGCGGGTTCTTCCGGGGGGCTTCCTCTATCTGACAGATGTCGTCTTTTCTCCCCGGGTGGCAGCCCGGGTGGGGGAGGTCTTTGCCGCCCGCTTCCACCCCTGCCGGCCCGATTACGTGGTGACGGTGGAGACCAAGGGCATCCCCATTGCCCTGGCGACGGCCTATTCCCTGGGGGTTCCCCTGGTGGCGGCCCGGCGGGAGAGCCGGGTTACCGAGGGTTCGGCGGTGAGCATAACCTATGTTTCCGGTTCTTCCCGGCGGCTGCAGACCATGTCCCTGGCCCGCCGGGCCCTGCCCACGGGAGCCCGGGTGGTAATCATCGATGACTTTATGAAGGCGGGGGGTACCCTACGGGGGCTGCAGGAGTTGCTTACAGAATTTAAGGCCGAGATTGTGGGGACAGGGGTTCTGATGGTAACGGCCGATCCGCCGGAGAAGCTGGTCCAGGATTACCTGGCCCTGCTGGTTTTGGAAGAGGTCGACGAGGTGGGGCAGGAGGTAAGGGTGCGGCCCAGCAGCTGGCTGCGGCAGGAAGGGGGCGAAGAGCCGTGATGCGTCTGGGGATTGTGGGGGTGCCCAATGCCGGGAAATCTACCCTTTTCAATGCCCTGACCCGGTCCCAGGTCCTGGCGGAAAACTATCCTTTTTGTACCATTGAGCCCAATGTGGGCTTTGTTGCCGTGCCCGACGAGCGGCTGGACAACCTGGCCGCCCTGGTTAAGCCGGAGCGGGTGGTCCCCACCGGGGTAGAATTTGTGGATATTGCCGGCCTGGTGGCAGGGGCCAGCAAGGGGGAGGGCCTGGGCAACCAGTTCCTGGCCCACATCCGGGAGGTAGATGCCATTGTCCATGTGGTCCGCTGCTTTGAGGACGCGACGGTGTCCCACGTGGAGGGGAGCCTGGACCCGGTTCGGGACATAGAGACGGTGAATCTGGAGCTGAACCTGGCCGATATGGACACCCTGGAACGGCGGCGGGAGAAAACCGCCCGCCTCCTGAAAACGGGGGAAAAGCGCTACCGGCAGGAGTTGGAGCTTATCGATGAGCTCCTGGCCCACCTGGATAAGGGGGTGCCGGTGCGGGAGTTTTCCCTGCCTCCCCTGGGGGAAGAACTGGTGGCAGAACTCCATCTCCTCACGGCCAAGCCCGTCCTCTATGTGGCCAACCTGGACGAAGAAGGCTGGGCCCAAGGTGGGGAGAACAGCTACTTTCAGCAGGTGCAGGACTATGCCGGAAGGAGCCGGGACCTGGTGGTGCGGGTCTGTGCCCAGCTGGAGGCCGAGCTGGGCCAGCTGCCGGAGGAGGAGAGGGAGGAGTTTTTGGCTGCCTTAGGGATAGAGGAGGAGGGCCTCACCCGCCTGATCCGGACGGGCTACCAGCTCCTGAATCTCATCACCTTCTTTACCACGACGGGGGGCAAGGAGGTCAGGGCCTGGACGGTAAAGGAGGGTACAAAGGTGCCCCAGGCGGCGGGGAAGATCCACACCCAGATGGAGAAGGGCTTTATCCGGGCCGAGGTGGTGTCCTATCCGGACCTGATGCGGGCCGGTTCTTTTAGCGGGGCCCGGGAGCAGGGTTTCTTGCGGATTGAAGGCAGGGATTATGAGGTCCAGGATGGGGATATTATACATATCCGTTTCAGTCAATAGCCGTTGGCAACAATTAAGCAGGGGGGATGATGATGAAAAAGGAAGCCATTAATACCCAGAGGGCTCCGGCACCGGTGGGGCCCTATTCCCAGGCTGTCAGGGCCGGCAACCTCCTCTTTTTGTCGGGCCAGATTGCCCTGGATCCGGCGACTGGCCAGCTGGTTGACGGCGATGTCCGGGAGCACACCAAAAGAATAATGGAAAACCTCAAGGCGGTTTTGGAAGGGGCGGGAGCTACCCTGGACCATGTGGTGAAGACCACCATTTTCCTCACCGACATGGGGGACTTTGCCGCCGTCAACGAGGTCTACGGCAGCTATTTTGCGGCTGTTCCTCCGGCCCGCTCCTGTGTCCAGGTGGCGGCCCTGCCCAAGGGAGTGCCCATCGAAATCGAGATGATCGCTCTGCTGGATTAAATTATTGTCACCTTTAGCGGCCCTGGAGGGTTAGTGGGAGGAAAACGAAGGAGGATGGTTGATGTCCAAGGGGGTAATGGCCGTTGTTCTAGCGGCGGGAAAGGGAAAGCGGATGAAGTCCAGGCTCCCCAAGGTCATGCACCGGGTCTGCGGGAAGCCCATGCTGGGCTATGTCCTGGATGCAGCCCGGGGGGCGGGGATCGACGAGATAATGGTCGTCATCAGCCCTGAGGGGGAGCTGATCCGGGAGACCTTTGGCCATGAGGTCCGGTATGTTTACCAGCGGGAGCGCCTGGGAACAGGCCATGCCGTATTGCAGACAGTAAATGATATTCCACCAGAGGTTGACACTATTTTGGTCCTGTCGGGGGATACCCCATTGCTCACTTCCCAACTGCTGCAGGAACTCCTGGCCACCCACCGGAGGGAGGGGGCGGCGGCAACCCTGGTTACGACGGAGCTGCCCGACCCTACCGGCTACGGGCGCGTTGTCCGGGACCAGGGGGGCAGGGTGCTCCGGATTGTGGAAGAGGTCGATGCCAGCCCCGAAGAAAGGGCCATCAAGGAGATCAATGCCGGTGCCTATGCCTTCCAGCGGCAGCCCCTCTTTGCCGCCCTGGAGGAGCTGACCCCGGCCAATGCCCAGGGGGAATACTACCTGACCGACGTCCTGACCAGCTTCCAGCAGCAGGGATTGGTGGTGGCGGCCCTGCTCACCGACCGGGAGACGGTCCTGGGGGTCAACAACCGGGTCCAGCTGGCGGAGGTGGAACAGCTTGTGCGCCGGCAGATTTTGGAGGAAGTGATGCTGGCGGGGGTTACCATCATCGACCCTGCTTCCACCTTTATTGAGGCGGGGGTAGAAATTGGTCGGGATACCGTCATTTATCCCTTTACCATCATTGGGGGCAACAGCAAGATCGGGGAAGGCTGCAGCATCGGCCCCGCAAGCCGCCTGACTTCGGTCTGGACGGGACCGGGGGTGAAGGTGGAGTTTTCTGTCCTGACCGACTGCCGGCTGGAGGCCGGGGTAGTGGTGGGCCCCTATGCTTACCTGCGGCCCGGTGCCCATCTGGGCGAGGGAGCCAAGGCGGGCACCTTTGTAGAGATAAAGAAATCCCAGATCGGCAAAAATAGCAAGGTCCCTCATTTGAGTTATGTCGGGGACACATTTATTGCCGCAGATGTTAACATTGGTGCTGGGACCATAACCTGCAATTATGACGGCTGGGAAAAGCACGTGACCCACATTGAAGAGGGGGCTTTTATCGGGAGCAATACCAATTTGGTGGCCCCGGTCCGAATTGGCAAGCGGGCGGTGACGGGGGCTGGCTCCACCATCACCAAGGATGTTCCCGATTATGCCCTGGCCCTGGAACGGAGCGAACAGAAGAACATCCCCGACTGGATGAAGAAGAAGCTTCGGGAAAGGGGCCTGGGGGAAGAGGATTAGGATAGGCCGGGGGAGATACTGGTTAAGGGGTGGTATAAATATGGCGCGGGATAGGAGAATGAAAATTTTTACCGGGACTGCCCATCCGGAATTGGCCCAGGAATTATGTGATTATATCGGGATTCCCCTGGGGAGGTCTATGGTCAGCCGTTTCAGCAATGGTGAGATCCAGGTGGTCATCGATGAAAGTGTCCGGGGAGTGGATGTTTTTCTTGTCCAGCCCACGGGTGCCACCAATGTCAATGAAGATTTGATGGAACTCCTCGTTATGATCGATGCCTTCCGGCGGGCCTCGGCCCGGCGGATAACGGCCGTCATTCCCCATTACGGCTATGCCCGGCAGGACCGGAAGGCCAGGGGGCGGGAACCCATCAGTGCCAAGCTGGTGGCCAACCTCCTCACTGTGGCCGGGGCCAGCCGGATCCTGACCATGGACCTCCATGCGGCCCAGATCCAGGGTTTCTTTGACATTCCCCTGGATCACCTGACGGGAGTTCCCATTTTGGCCGACTATTTCCGTAAAAAGGATTTCCATGATGGAGTGGTAGTTGCCCCCGACCTGGGGGGAGTAACCCGGGCCCGGGATCTGGCCCACCGCCTGGAGCTGCCCATAGCCATCATCGATAAACGCAGGCCCGCCCCCAACGTGTCGGAAGTGATGAATATCATCGGTAATGTTGAGGGCAAGCGGGTCATCATGGTCGATGACATGATCGATACGGCCGGCACCATTGAGGAGGGGGCTGAAGCCCTTTTGGCCCTAGGAGCCAGGGAAGTCTATGCTTGCTGCACCCATCCGGTCCTTTCGGGGCCGGCCATCGAAAGGCTCAGCTCGCCGGCCATTACAGAAGTGGTGGTTACCAATACCATGCCTCTGCCGCCGGAAAAACGCCTGGATAAGATTGTGTCCCTTTCGGTAGCACCGATATTTGGTGAGGCGATAGTTCGCATTTTTGAAGATTTATCGGTGAGCCAGCTCTTTTAAGCTTTATTTTCGAATTGTCACTTAAATATCTGTATGGTAAGATAAAGTATACGTGGCATGACAAGGAAGGAGTTGTTGCAATATGGCTGAACGCATTGAATTGAAGGCCCAGGCAAGGGAGGGTAAGGGTTCCGGGAAGGCGGGCCGCCTCCGTCGGGATGGTTGGGTTCCCGGTGTCCTCTACGGTCCCGATTTGGGCGAACCCCTGCCCTTCAAGGTCCAGACCCAGGAACTGCGCCGGGTGCTGGCCAGCGGGGGGGAGAGGGGTGTCCTCTACCTGACCCTGGAAGGGGCAGGGGAAAGCAAGGAATATCCGGTGATGATCAAGGATGTCCAGCGGGATAAGCTCAAGGATAATATTATCCACCTTGATCTCTACCAGGTTTCGGCGACCCGCAAGGTTACCACAACGGTGCCGGTCCAGCTCCTCGGTACTGCTTCCGGGGTGCAGGCGGGTGGTGTCCTCCAGCACCTGCTGTGGGAAGTGGAAATCGAATGTCTGCCCCAGGAGCTGCCCGATGCCCTGGAAGCCGACATCTCCCATCTTGAGATCGGCGATGTCCTGACCGTTGGGGACCTGGTGGTGCCGGAAGGGGTGGAAGTATTGACCCCGGCCGAGGATGTGGTTGTTTCTATCCTGGCACCGCAGGTGGAAGAACCTGAAGAAGAGGCAGAGGAGGCAGCAGAAAAAGGGGCACCGGAGGCTGCCGAGGAGCCGGCTGCTGAAGAGGGAGAAGAGTAAGGAACAGGGGGGCTGGGAGGATGAAACTCATCGCCGGCCTTGGGAATCCCGGTGCTGAATATGCCCGGACCCGCCACAATGTGGGTTTCCGGGTGGTGGAACTATTGGCCGGGCAGCGGGGCATCCCCATCAACCGGTACCTGCTCCGGACCCTCTATGGTCGAGGCCGCCTGGGTAGAGAAGAGGTAATTCTCGCCAAACCCCTCACCTATATGAACCGGAGCGGCTACGCCATTGCCGCCCTCCTGTGGCACTTTGGCCTCGGGCCGGAAGACCTGCTGGTGGTTTACGACGATGTGGCCCTGCCCCTGGGCCGGCTCCGGCTGCGGGGGCGGGGTAGTGCCGGAGGCCATAAGGGCATTGCTTCCATCATTGATCGCCTGGGTACCGAGGAATTTCCCCGGCTCCGCCTGGGTGTCGGGGCACCGCCGCCGGGGATGGCCTTACCCGACTATGTCCTCTCCCCCTTTCCCCCAACCGAAGAGGAGGAAGTGGAGGGGCTCCTGGAGAGGGCGGCCCAGGCGGTGGAACTTTTTGTTACCCTGGGGCTGGAAGCGGCCATGAACCGG
>LFSN01000106.1 GCA_001513125.1 Clostridia bacterium DTU030 | reverse complement strand
CGACATCGAGGGCCGCACCGGCCACCTTGCCGCTGTTTAAGGCCGCGGCCAGATCCTCTTCCACCATCAGCTGGCCCCGGGAATTGTTCACGATCATTACGCCATCCTTCATTTTGGCAATGGTGTCCTTGTTAATTATGCCCTCGGTTTCTTCCGTCAGCAGGCAGTGGAGGGCGATAACATCTGCCTGGGCCAGGAGTTCATCCAATTCCACATACCGCATCGTATCGCTTTCCAGGTCCTTATTTACATATTTATCATAGGCCAAAACCTTCATCCCCAGGGCCTGGGCTATCCGGCCGGTAGCCTGTCCGATCCTGCCGTAGCCGATAATGCCCATGGTCTTCCCTGCCAGCTCAATGAGGGGATACTTCCAGTAGCACCAATCGGGGTTGCTGGCCCATTCCCCCTTCTTCACCGATTCACTGTGGGCCCCCACATGATGGCACATCTCCAGGAGGAGGGCAATTGCCATCTGGGCCACGGCCTCGGTCCCATAGGTGGGGACATTGGTCACCACAATTCCCCTTTCCCGGGCTGCTTCGATATCGACAACGTTGTAGCCGGTAGCCAATACCCCGATATACTTCAATTGGGGCAGGCTTTCGATTACTTTCCGCGAGAGAATGGTCTTGTTGGTGAGGACGACTTCTGCCTCCCTGGCCCGCTCAATTACCAGGTCCTCCCGGGAGCCGTCGTAGCAGGTCCGGTCGTAGACGGTCAGGTCCCCAAACCTTTCGAAGCCTTCCCAGGAGAGGTCCCCCGGATTCAGGGTATAGCCATCCAGGACCACAATCTTCATACCAGCTTCCCTCCTTATTGTTTAAAACCTTCCCGGGCTGCACCGCACAACAGCTTCATACCTTCTCCCCCTTTACTTCGACGGAAACTATTGCCATCCCTCTTCCGCCAGCCGGGCCCGGGATGAAAGGCGGAGAAAGGCAGGGTGCCGGAAGGCCTCTCCAAAGCTTTTCTAGGCACTTCCGGCACCCAATGTTCAACCAACGGCTTTCAACTACCGGCAACCGCTGCTATTGATCGGTATTTCTCAAGGCCGCCACGAGGCTCCGGGTCCGGGCCGCCACCTCTTCCGGATCCACTTCTACCCGGGCCACGCCGCTCTCCAGGGCGGCTTTGGCCACCGCTGCCGCCACGGCCGGGGCCACCCGCTCATCGAAGGCCCCGGGAATGATATAATCGGCCTGCAATTCCGCCGCCGGAATCAGGCCGGCAATGGCCTCGGCTGCTGCTATCTTCATCTCTTCGTTGATATCCCTAGCCCGGGCATCCAGGGCCCCCCGCAGGATACCCGGGAAGGCCAGGACATTGTTGATCTGGTTGGGGAAGTCCGAGCGCCCTGTCCCTATGACCTTGGCGCCGGCAGCCCGGGCCTCCTCGGGGTAGATCTCCGGCACCGGATTGGCCATGGCAAAGATCATCGGATCCTCATTCATGCTCTGGACCATCTCACCGGTCACAACCCCCGGAGCCGAAACCCCGATAAAGACATCGGCACCAGCCAGGGCAGCGGCCAGGTTGCCCCGGCGGCCTTCCTTGTTGGTGATCTGGGCCAGTTCCTCCTTGGCCGGATTCATGCCTTCGGGCCGGCCCTGGTAGATAATGCCCACGCGGTCACAGAGGATGATGTCCCTGACGCCGACGCTCAACAGGATCTTGGCGATGGCCACCCCCGCAGCACCGGCGCCATTGATGACCACCAGCAGGTCCTGGAGCTCCTTGCCCACCAGCCGGGCCCCGTTGATAAGGGCAGCCAGGGTGACAACGGCGGTGCCGTGCTGGTCATCGTGGAAGACGGGAATGGAGAGGCGTTCTTTCAGCCTTCTTTCGATCTCAAAGCAGGCCGGGGCAGCGATGTCCTCCAGGTTGATGCCGCCGAAGCTGGGCTCCAGAAGGGCTACCGTCTCCACAATCTTGTCCACATCGGTGGTGGCCAGGGCAATGGGAAAGGCATCGACCCCGGCGAAATACTTAAAGAGAACTGCCTTGCCCTCCATTACCGGCAGGGCAGCCTCGGGGCCGATGTCGCCCAGGCCCAGGACGGCAGTGCCATCGGTCACCACAGCCACCATATTCCCCCGGGCCGTGTACTCAAAGACCCTGGCCCTGTCGGCATGGATCTCCTTGCAGGGCTCGGCCACGCCGGGGGTGTAGGCCAGGCTCAGGTCGGCCGCATCCCGCAGGGGCACCTTGCTGACGACCTCCACCTTTCCCCTTTTTTCCCTGTGCAATGCCAAAGCCTTTTCCCGCAAAGTATTACACCCTCCTTCTGGTTCTATTATTTGTTTAATTATGCACCACAGGCCCTGGTCCCGGTCACCAAACTGGGCAGGGTCAAGCCCGCCTGGGGCATGAGGTAAATTGCCGGCCTGGCTCCCGCGGCGGCCCTGACTTCATCCACCACCTGCTGGAGCCGGTCGATGCCGTAGGTTTCCACGCCCAGATCAGCCATGGTTTTCTGGTCGAGTTCCGATATTAAGATCAAACGGGCCCGGTCCTGGACCTCCCTGGTCCGGTAGGCATTGAGGCCCCCGATATCGAACTCCTGCAGCATGGCCTCCCGGACTTCAGCCAGGGTCCGGTAGTCCTGCAGCCACTGGGCAAAGGGGTCCCCTTCCCGGCTGATGCCCTCCTCGCAGGCCGCCACGGCAATGATGGTCCCACCCGGTTTCACCGCCCGGGCCGCATGGTAGTAACCCTTCTTGCTCTGCCGCAGGTCGATATCCTTGGGATAGCCTCCACTGCTGGCTATAACTATGTCGGCCAGCTTCCCGATGGGTACCTTGTAGAGCTCATCGGCAATGGCACAGCCTGCGGCGTGGGCTTCCCGCCAGTGGCCGGCCACGGCGGCGGCAATTTCCCCCTGGTGATCTAGGATCACATTGAAGAGGAAGTCCGGCTCCACCAGCCCGCAGGCTTCCATCACATCCTCGTGAATGGGATTCCCCTCGATATTCCCCGCCTCTGCCCGGGGGTCAACCATCATCCGGTGGTTGAAAAAGATGGTTTCCTGGTGGGCCACGCCGGGAATGATATTCTTCCGCCCTCCCCCATAGCCGGCCAGGTGGTGGAGGATGATGCCCCCCGTTAAAATAACCCGGTCGGCATCGGTTACCACCTTGTTGATATAGACTTTGTTGCCCCGGCTGGTGGTCCCCACCAGGGTGAAGTCGCCGTTGACTCCATCGTGCTGGACGATGTTGACCCGCCCGTAGATCTCTTCACCAATGATTCGCTGCATCTCCCCTTCCGTCATGGCCTTGTGCAGCCCGTTGGCAAAGAGGATGGTAATATCCTTATCGGGTATGCCGGCCCTATTTAACTCTTCGATGATTATAGGAACAAAGACTTCGCTTTTGGTGAGGCGGGTGATGTCGTTGACGGTCACACAGACCCTTTCACCGGGAGAGACAATCTGATCCAGGGGAGGGGTACCGATGGGGTGGGCCAGGGCGTGGCGGATTATTCTTTCCTGGTCGGAAAAGCGGGGTTCATAATGGTTGGGTTCAATGACGCCGATTACCTCTTCCCAGGGAATTTCTACCTCTGCAACACCCCTGCCGTACTGCAATTGATATTTAGCCATCTTTTCTGCCTCCTTTTCAGCTGCCGGTGCCCAGGTAACCCTGCAGGGCCGCCAGGGCCACCGTCCGGGGGGAAGCCACATACACTTGGGAATCATTGCTTCCCATCCGCCCGCGGAAATTCCGGGCCGAAGCCGTTACACACACTTCCCCGGCTCCGATCAAGCCCAGATGCACCCCACAGCAGGCCCCGCAGCCCGGTGTCGCCAGGGTCGCCCCCGCAGCCAGGAGATCCTGGATATAGCCCCTGGCCATGGCCTCCTGCAGCTCCCTGGTCGAGGAAGGGGTAACCAGCAGGCGGACCCCCGGTGCCAGGGACCTGCCCCGCAGGACCTCCGCCGCCACAGCCAAATCCTCCAGGCGGCCGCCTATGCAGCTGCCGATGAAGGCCTGGTTCACGGCCACGGGTGCCAGCTGGCTCACAGGGGTTACCCTGTCGACACCGTGGGGGCAGGCAACCAGGGGCTCCAGCTCGGAAACATCGAAGGGGTAAACAGCCTCATAGGCAAACCCCGGATCCGTCTGGAAGGCTTCACCCTGCAGCCCTAACCCAGCCTTTTCCTGCAGGTAGGAATAGGTTTCCGCGTCGGGGGCGATATAGGCAGCCTTGGCCCCCATTTCCACCGCCATATTGCACAGGACCATCCGTTCGGCCGTCGGCATCCTGTCGATAACTTCCCCGGCAAACTCCAGGGTTTTGTACAGGGCAAACCTGGTCCCCAGCCGTCCCAGGAGGAAGAGGGCCAGATCCTTGGCCATAACCCCGGGGGGCAAAGTTCCGGTAAACTCGACCAGGACAACCTCCGGCACCCGGAGCCAGAGTTCCCCGGAAACCAGGACCCCGGCCATGTCCGTGGCCCCCACACCCGTGCTGAAGGCCCCCAGGGCCCCGTGGCTTGTGGAGTGGGAGTCCGTTACCACCATGAGCCTGTCGGGCCGGGAAAAGCCTCCCTCCACCAGGACCTGGTGGCAGATGCCGGCATTAATATCGGTCAGATTTTCAATGCCCAATTCCTGACAAAAATCCCGCATCATTTTTTGATTATCGGCAGCACTGACGGTGGCCGGAGGGGCATGGTGATCAAAGATAAAGACAATTTTTTCGGGAGCAAAGACCTTCCTGGCTCCCATGGCCCGGAAGGAGTGGACTACCTGGGGATAAATGTCATTGACCCCCGCCACATCCACCCTGGCCATAATAATTTGACCGGCTTTCACGTAATCCTTACCCGCGGCCCGGGCCAGGATCTTATGGACAGCATGCATGGGC
>LFSN01000057.1 GCA_001513125.1 Clostridia bacterium DTU030 | reverse complement strand
GGGGAAGGGGCATAGAAAGGGGGGCAGGGGGGAAAATAGGGCCAGGGGCAGGAGAAGACTAGATACGGGGGTTGGAACAGGATGGACAGGAGGTCCCTACTAGTTATCCTCAACCGCTTTTTGGCCCTGGAATGCCAGCAGGTGGCCCTCTACAAGGGGCAGGCCAGGAGGATGGGCGATGAACACCTGCGCCGGGCCCTGGAGCTTTTTGCCGATATAGAAATGGGCCATGTGAAGAACCTGCGCCGGGAGATAAAAAGGCTGGGCGGGCAGTACAGCCTCCTGGTGGAGGCGGCCGACGGCCTGGGGGCCGTCATGGGCCGGGCCAGCCGCCTGCCGGGGATTGGCCCCATGCTCAAGCTGAATATTTTCCTCGAGGGGCGGGCGGCCCGGGATTATGCCGGCCTAATCCGGCAACTTCCCCCCGGCCCCACCCGGGATCTCTTGTGGCAGCACCTGCTGGAAGAGGAGCTCCACCGGGCCTGGATGCTGGAATACCTGGGCAAGGGGCGCCGCCGGTGAGGGAAGCAGGAATTTTGTCTGCAGCCTGGAAAAGGAAATCGGCCTCTGGGGGCGAAGAAAGAGGTAGTTCCTGATCGGAGGAGGGAAACCATTGACCACTTTTTATTTAATCCGTCACGGGCAGACGGAGTGGAACCGGGAAAGGCGCATTCAGGGCCACCTGGATGTGAAGTTATCGGAAGAGGGCCGGGAACAGGCCCTGCGGGCGGGACAAGCCCTCCAGGGCGAGGGGATCGAATATATCTATTCCAGCGACCTGAGCCGGGCCCTGGAAACGGCCACCATCATTGCCCAAGAGCTGGAGATGCCGGTGGCGGGCACCCTGTGCGACCTGAGGGAAATCAATTTTGGCGACTGGGAAGGAATGTCCATAGAACAGATCGCGGCTGAGGAACCAGAGGCCTTTGCCGAGTGGAGGGAAGATACCGTTAATCGACCTGTTCCCGGCGGCGAATCCTTTGGGATGATGGCGAAACGGGTGCTGAAGTGCATAATCGACCTGGGAAAAAAACACCCCGAAAACAAGGTGGCGGTGGTAACCCATGGGGGACCCATCGTCTATACCCTGGGCTGGATCATGAAGCTGACCCTGGAGGAGCAGCTCCAGATTAAGATTGCCAACTGTTCCATCAGCATCGTGGAATACGACCCCCAGGCAGGCGAGTGGGAGATTTTAAAGCTCAATGATACCAGCCACCTTGATTAAATCCCATTAAGGACCGGCCAGCAGGAGGGGTATGAGGGCGGCCGAGGCGGCAAAGGGGATAGCAGCTTCCTGAAGCGTGCTATCCCCTTCATCTTTCTCTGGGGCCTCCGGGGGAGCAGTAGTCCCTTCCCCACTATTGTTGCCACTTTCCTGTGGTTCTAAGAGGTGCTCCCCTTCTGGTCCCGTTGTTTCTGCAGCTTCTTCCCCATCTTCCGGCTCTACCCCGGGTGTTCCCGGCGGCGGGGCCGGGGGGCTTCTCTCCCCGTCGGGGCTGTCATTTTCCCCTTCTGCCTGGGGGATGTTCTCTGGCTCTGGCGGCTCCTCCACCGCCGGGGGCACGGCCTTGGGAGCCTCCGGCTGCCCTGCCGCCGGGGGCGTAACCTTCGGCTTTATCCCCGGACCCTGTCCTCCCGCAGGTGGTTTGTTTTCCTGCTTTACCCGGGGTTCCCCCTGGGGCCGGGGCGGTGAGGGCGATGGCTTGGGAGCAGGTACAAGGGGCTTATCTTCCTCCTGATCTTGGAAAAGCCCATCGGGGCTTATCCGGGGCCGGTCCCACTGGGGCGGGAGGAAGCGCTCAAACCAGCTCCAGTCCAGGAGGGAATGGACATCACAGTACTGCCAGGGCTCTGTTCCCTGGAGGAAGAGCTCTGTGGTGATCTCCTCCCGGGGGCACCACCAGCTGGCCCGCAGGCCAGAAGCGGTACATATCTCCAGCTCAGTTACATTTTCCGGCCGGGGAAAATCCACCTTGGGTGTTCCTGCCAGGCCCTCTTCGATAAAGTCGGCCCAGATGGGGGCGGCCAGTCTGGCCCCCGAGCCCCCTGCCGACAGGGCCGCCTTGTCCATACCCACCCAGACGACGGCGGCCAGATTGGGGGTATAACCGGCAAACCAGGCGTTGCCGTAATCCTGGCTTGTCCCGGTCTTGCCGGCGGCGGGGCGGTTCACCTTCCCGCTTATGTTGGCGGCCGTTCCCCCTGGTTTTAGAACATCCCGGAGGACATCGGTGATAATATACACAGCCCCCGGGTCGGCCACCTGGCGCAGCCGGGGCTTATTTTCCAGCAGAATCCTGCCCTGGGCATCGGTGATCTTGGTTACGGCAATGGGTTCCACCCTCCTTCCCCCATTGGCCAGGGAGCAGAAGGCCCGGACCAGCTCCAGGGGGGTAACCTCCGAGGTCCCCAGGGCCGAGGAGAGGTAGGGCTGGAGGGTGCTTTCGATGCCCAGCCGCCGGGCACACTCGATGCCTGCCTCGGGCCCCAGTTCATAGTTGAGGATGGAGGAAACCACATTGTCGGAGATTACCAGGGCTTCCCGCAGGGTCAGGGGCCGGTTGTGGTAGGGTTGCCTGCCGGCATCCGTGGGTTTGTATACCTCCCCCGTCCCTGGAACCGTAAATTCCACCTCCTGGCACATGATCCGGTGGGCCAGGGTGTAGCCCCGTTCCAGGGCGGCCAGGTAAACAAAGGGTTTAAAGGCAGAACCAGGCTGGCGCAGGGCCGTGGCCCGGTTAAATTGGGTTTCCTGGTAATTGCTCCCCCCCACCAGGGCCAGGATGTGGCCGGTGGCCGGGTCCATGGCCACCAGGGCCCCCTGGGGCTGGGGTACACCATTCTCATCGGGGGTGCCTTCCGCCAGGGCCGCCGCCAGCAGCTGCTCCGCCGTCTGCTGCAGGTGCCGGTCCATGGTGGTGTGGACAATGAGGCCCCCGGCCTCCAGCCGCGTGGCGATCCGGGGGTGGCTCTCCTCCAGTTCCTTTACCAGATAGTCGATGAAGTACTGGGAGCGGCTCACCGGCTGGTTGTGTTCAACCAGGGTGATTTCCTCGGCCTTGGCGGCCGCCGCCTGCTCCTCTGTTATATAACCCAGCTCGGCCATCCGGTCCAAAATCAGGTGCTGCCTGGCCACCGCCGCCTCCAGGTCGATGAGGGGGGAGTAGCGGCCCGGGGCCCGGGGCACCCCGGCTAAGAGGGCGCTTTCGGCCAGGGTGAGCTCCCGGGCCGATTTGCCGAAAAAGGTCCGGGCGGCCGTTTCCACCCCATAGGCCCCGTGGCCGAAATAGATCTGATTCATGTACATGGTGAGGATTTCTTCCTTGCTGAAGCGGGCCTCCAGCTGGAGGGTGAGGAGGACCTCGGGTATTTTCCGGGCCAGGGTCCGTTCCGGGGTCAGGAAGAGGTTTTTGGCCAGCTGCTGGGTGATGGTACTGCCCCCTTCCACAATTCTTCCTGCCCGCAGGTTTTTCCAGAGGGCCCTGGCAATTCCCACCGGATCCAGGCCGAAGTGCCTGTAAAAGCGGTAATCCTCAATGGCCACAAAGGCATCCCTGAGGTAGGCAGGCATATCCTCCTGGGAAATTATGATGCGGTTTTGGCTGAAGCTGGTGGGGATTTCCTGTCCCTCCCGGTCCAGGAAGCGGGTGGGATGGGGCAGGTCCTGGGCGGGCAGGGGGACATAATAGACATAGAGGGCCACCCCGGCAACTGCCACCAACACCAGGACGGTGTTAATCCAAAGGAGCCTTTTCAGCCATCTGGCCATGTATCCCTTCTCCCTCCCCGTATACTCTCTAATTAGTATTCCACCCCGGGCCTTCCTTAACCCCCAGGGTTTTTTCCGGCGTCCGGGCAGGTTTTACCCCTCACCGGCGAAGCCCCTCTGCTAAAGATTATTCATTATCGTACCTCCGCAACCCTTCCCCGGCCGCGGCAGTTTGTATTCTTGTTCACAGTTTTGATTTTTGTTATAATTAGGTAGTGTACTAGCTGGACCCTTGGTAAAGGGGATTGGGTATAATACTTGCTGGAAGAATAGAAAGCCTTTCCCCTTAAAACACCGGCTTTAGATCAGAAAGGAGGGGCCCCGGTGTCTGTATATTACGGTGGGGAACAGCGTCGCCCCAGTTTTATCGTTTATATTGCCATTGCCCTTATCTCGGCCCTGGTGGGTGGTTCCCTGGTTTTCTACGGCGTGGCCAGCCATCCGGAACTCTTCTTCCCCCGGGAAGAAGCACCTCCCGGGCAAGGGGAAGTAGAGGACCAACCTTCTCCAGAGGCCCCTTTTATACCACCCCTGACCAACAGCGGCGATCCCTATGGGACCATCATTGAGATTGCCGAAAAAATAGGCCCGGCCGTGGTGGGTGTGAGCACCCGCCGGCAGGCCTACGACTGGTTTTGGGGAGCCTATGAGATACCCGGCGTTGGTTCCGGCGTCATCTTCGATCCTAAAGGTTATATCCTGACCAATGACCATGTTGTCCACGGTGCCCGGACCATTACGGTAACCCTTTACGACGGGCGGCAGGTCCAGGGCGAACTGGTGGGGACAGACCCCTCAACGGACCTGGCCGTGGTCAAGATAAACGAGACCAACCTGCCCGTGGCACCCCTGGGGGATTCTGAAAATTTACGGGTCGGAGAGCTGGCCGTGGCCATCGGCAA
>LFSN01000120.1:1492-2327 GCA_001513125.1 Clostridia bacterium DTU030 | reverse complement strand
ATCCGGGCCTACGGGGTGACGGAAAACAGGTATCTGGTCCTGGCCGGCGGCCTGTGGAGCACAGGACAGATGCTCTACTTTGCCCTCAAGAAGGACAACAGGAATGTCATCGTAGTCCTGTCGGCCGCCCTGGTCGCCCTGCTGGTGGTCACAGGCCCCTGGAGTGCCTACGCCGTCTCCAAATACAGCCAGAACAAGGAGTTTAAAGAGCTCCTCTTGAAAAATGACATGCTGGTGGCGGGTCAGATTGTGCCTTCTTCCACCATACCCCAGGCCGACAAGGAGAGGATAACCTCCATCATCAACTACTTCCACTACGACCACAGCCTGGCCGACCTGAAGTTCCTTCCCCCCGGCTTTACCCTGGAGCAGATGGAGGAAGTATTCGGCTTTGACCTGACCTACGGCAGCTGGGGCCAGTATTTCCGGCATCACCTCGACGGGGAACCCCGGCTCCTGGCCGTGGCAGATTATGATTACTATCTGCCCCTCTTTGCCGGCTGGCATGATGGCATGGAGGTAAAGGAAGGGGAACTGGCCATCTCCTATACCTACCCGGTCCTGAAGATAGAGCGGGAAGGGCAAACCATTTATGAAAGGGATCTCGAAGAGGTGGCCCTGGGCATCCATGCCGCCCACGAGGGAGAGGTGGTTTTAGATAAGGAGGATATGGCCCTTGTGGAGGAAAACGAGCAGGTGAGGGTAATGCTCCTCTTCCAGCACATCGATGGCAGGGAGGAGGAGGGCCTGCTCCAGATTGAATGGATGGAACTGGCGGTCCTGGTGAAGGTATTCTGAGGCCAGGTAAAAACCGGGTCCTTGACCCGGCGGGGCA
>LFSN01000120.1:1044-1439 GCA_001513125.1 Clostridia bacterium DTU030 | reverse complement strand
CCTTTCGCTGTGCAATAACCTGAACTTAGGTGATAAAGCGGGCCACCTCCTGCTCCAATTCCTCCGCCAGGCTGCTTAAATTTTGGGCGGCAGCCGTGAATTCCTGCACCGTAGCCGACTGCTCCTCGGTGGCAGCGGCGATCTCTTCCGTCGATGCGGCACTCTCTTCGGCGATGTTGGCAATTTGCATGACCGCCTTGCTCACCGTATTGGCTGCCGTCTTCAGCTGGATGGTGGCTGCGGCAATATCTTCCACCAGGTTTTTGCAGAACAAGACCGTCTGCTGGATCTCATTGAAGCTTTGTTCCGTTTCTTCGGTGGCTTCCTTCTGCCTGTGGACCGTCTCCAGGGCAACCCTCATCTGGGCGTGGGTGCCCTCCACCCCAGACCTTATT
>LFSN01000120.1:0-928 GCA_001513125.1 Clostridia bacterium DTU030 | reverse complement strand
GATGGCGTTGATCACCTCGATAATGGTCCCGATCTCCCCGGCCCGGGCCGCCAGGTTTTCTACTTCCTGGGCGACCTTTTCGATGGCCTTTTCGTTGGCATCCATGGTCACATTCTGGTGCTTGACTACCGCTACCCCCCGGTCGATGACCGTCATGGTTTTGTTGACGCCCTCGGCCGCCTCCTGGGAATGGGCGGCTACCTTCTCCAGGGCTTTGAGCATCTCTTCCAGTTTTTGGGCGCTTTCCTGGGCGTCTTCCGCCTGCCTGGTGGCCCCTACGGCCATCTCATTGATGGCGGCGGCCACGTCCTCCGCCGACTTGGCCGTTTCCTCGGAAGCCATCCTGATTTCCCGGGCCGACTGGGTGAGGGTTTCTGACCCCTTCCTGATACTGCCTATTAATCCCTTCAGTTCCTGGATCATGGTATTGAAGCTGGCGGCCAGGATGCCCACTTCATCCCGGGCCCTGACAGCCACCTGCTGGGTAAGATCCCCCTGGGTTATTTTTTGCGCCGCTGCCGTCAAGGCCTTGATGGGTTTCACAATTTGACTGGCTAAGAAGAAGCCTACGGCCGCTCCCAAGAGTACGAAGATGGTGGTGTAACGGATGGAATTCTCCCTTAAATCGGCTAAGGGTACCAAGATTTCCTCCCGTGGCAGGACCGTGGCCACACCCCACTTGGTCAGGGGGACGGGGGCATAGCCAACCAGATAATCGATCCCTTCCCGCTTGTACTCCGAATGGCCCACTTCCCCGCTGACCACTTCCAGGCCGATGGCCTGGGTGGCGCTGGTGACGGCGTCTACAGTGGCCTCAGAGACGGCGTCGACATCGCCACCGCTTTCCGTGTCCACTTGCGGCTTGCTGTCCCTTATATAATTGTGCCGCAGCAGCAGATCCCGGTTCCGGTGGGCCACGACGGTGCCG
>LFSN01000081.1:21374-30731 GCA_001513125.1 Clostridia bacterium DTU030 | reverse complement strand
GATGGAATTAGCAGCCCAGCGGGCCTATCTGGCCGAATCTTCCCTTGATAGCATTATCTCCGCCCGCCGGGAACAGCGGCATGTTGCCAACCTGGCGGAAGCCCAGAGGGTAATGACCCGCCTGCAGGTGACCGACAGGGAATTATTGCTGGACAGGTTGGTGGAAGAAAAGTTCTACAGCCTACTCCTCCTGGAGGAACAGCACCACCACCTGGAGGATACCCTCTTTCACCTGATACACCGGCAGCAGCAAGGAGAAAGGCAGATTGCCCTGGGCCTGATCACGCCCCGGGACCTTATCCCCCTGCGGGCCAAAACTCGGGAGGTGCGCCAGCTCTATGAAGCCGTAGACACCCTGCGAAAGCTTTCCCGGCAGGAGCTAAACCTCCATCTGGGGCGGGACCCCGATGCCCCCCTGATTCTGGAAGGTTCCTTTGTCCCGAAGCCGGAGGAGGAACTTATGGCGGAAGAACCGCCCTCGGTACGGGAGACCACTGCCTACCGGGCCCTGACGAAACAGATTGAAGTTTGGGAAAAGCGCTTGCAGGACCTGTCCGCCGAATACTCGAAAGGCCATCCCCGCTACCGGGAGGCAGAGACGATGCTGGAAAAGTTAAAGCTGGAACGGAGCCAGGCCCAGAAAACCTGGGAAATGGCTTCTGCCTCAGCCCTCAATCAGATTAAGGAGAAGCTGGCTGCCCTGGCTGTGGAGGAGACTCGGCTGGAAAATGCCCGGACAGAACTTGAGCTGGCAAAAAGGAAACAGCAGTTGGGAATAGTTCCTGGGGCAGAGGTAAGGGAGAAGGAGCTGGTCTTAAAGGAAGCCCAGATCCGTTACAACCAGGCTGTCTTAGATTATAATTTGGCCGTAACCGATGTCCATTTGGCGCAAAAAGGGATCCTGCCACTGGGACAAAGCTCCGGTGAATAAGCGAGGAGGGGGCGTCTTGCCCCCTCCTCCGCCTTTTCTACCCTAGCCTTTGGTATATTCGAAGCCCCGGATCAGGACGATGGGCGTGCCGGCATCGGCAGAGCCGGCCACCAGATCGGCCAGAGTGCCCAAAATACTGGTGACGCTCCGGGGGGTAGTTCCCAGGCTCTCCTGGGCAACTTTTTCCCCTTTGTCATCTTTTTGGGCCAAAATCGCGGCAATTTCCTCCCGGGAATAACCCTGGCTGTGGAGGGTATCCACCTGGAGTTTCAGCTTGCTCCCCGTCCGGAGGGCCGCCTGCCGCAGGCCCTCGCTCACCCCGATGGCCGGGTGGGGGTCGGCCAGCTCATATATGCCGGTATCGGGGTCCTTATAGGCGCCGTCGCCAAAGATCAGGACCTCGACGGATTTCCCCGTCTTCTCCTTGATCCTGTCTTTTATCCGGTCGGCCGCCCCGGAGGCATCCTCCGGCAGCAGCTTCAAAATCCCCTTTTCCATGTCGGAGATGTTGGAGCCGATGACCCCCCAGTGGCCGGGACCAATATCCTGCAGGGTGATCACCGGTACCAGGCGGCCGAAGGATTGGAACAATTCCCGCAGTTTTTCCCGATCATGGACGGCGGCGATGCAGATCCCGTCGATATAGCCGAAATCGTAAACCTTTAAGGGGTTGTTGGTAAAGATGACTTCGCCCCGGGCCCCGGCCGCTTTGATCATTTCCAGGTACAGTTCCCGGTAGTCCATCTTGGTGATGGGGTGGGAGAAGCTCCGTTCCCCCAATTCATTGGGATAGATAACATCGGGTTCGTAGTAGCTGGATAACTGGGGGCCGTAGTCCAGGACAATAGGTTCAGTCTGGGGTTCGGTTAAGTACTGGTTGGCATCGACCAGGGTAATCCGTTTTAGTTCCAGGTTTACGGCCACAGCCAAGGCCTGCTCTGCCTCGGGCACATCCCTTTGAATTCCCACCGCCTTCCTGGCCGCCTTGGCCAGATCTTCGAAGGTCACTTCGATGACGGCCAGCCTTCCTTCCGGGGTGCGGACGGTGAGATCGGCAATGCCCTGGCCGGTGATCTTCCGGATGCTGATAATGTTATAACCCATTTCCTGCAGTTTGAGGCCGGCGATGATTTCCCGGATGAGGACATTGAACTGGGGAGTGTTCCCCCTGGCCTCCCGCAAGCTCTTTAGGGTCCGTTTCAAGCGGAAGCGGGTGGTGGAGTATTCTTCGTCCATCACCTGGTTGCCCACTTCGTCGTAGGGGGTAGTCAATTGGACGATTACCTTGCCCCCCTCCGTCGCCAGGGCAAGGGCCTTCATAATGAGGGAAAAACGGTTGCGGCTGGCAATGGGGCTGATGACGGCCAGGGTGCTGCCCTTTTTGAGGTTTAGCTTTTCCTTAATATCTGCCGCCAGTTCAGTGCAGGTGACATATTGATTTTGCGAACGGGCAACGACGGCTTCTGTAATGCAGATAATATCCTTGTCGGCCACAACTGGGGCTACGGTGTCGGCGGTGATTTCTGCAATGTCATCATTGGGAAGCACCAGACCCGTTTTGAGGCCAACGGCCACTACCCCTACTCCCTGTGGTAACACCAATTTGTCCATGCACATCATCCTCTCTATCTCCCCATGCCTGTAAGGAGGTGGGGGAAAATCTTGTCTAAGATGGGTTATCGTAGTTTAGTCTTACCCATTAGATTATAACACTACAAGGGGAATTAGTCTGCCGTCCTGAAAAAACTATTGGAATTCTGCTCGGGCGCTGCTGTAGTAAAGTAATTGGGCTGGCCCCTTTGCCGCCGGTCTCCGCGAGCACGGCTTTGCAAAGGGGCCAGCCTTTTCAACCGGCTGCGCCTTTTGCAACAAGGGGCTTCTCTGGCCCAGTTTAGAAGTAAAGAGCTTCCGTTTTTTTCCCCAGAGAAGTTAAAATGGCCATTATTTCGGCGATATCCCGGTGTTTTTGGTTAAGTTCCGGGGGGAAATCGGGCCTCCGGTGGGCGGGGTTTTCCCGCCGGCCAATGAGAAATTGGATGTGGGTGCACCCCTGCAAAAGAAATTTGGTCAGCAGGCTGGCACCATCGGCTTTGTTCCACAGCTCCAGGATCACAGTCCCGTCGTCGGCAGCGATGGCCCGCAGGTTTTCCAGGGTGCGCCTGATGGTCAACACCCCTTCTGTGACAAGATCAATCCCTTTAATTCTCCCGATGGGGGGAATGGAGGGGTCAGGATAATCGAGGCTGACCCTAAGTTCCCGGTTTGTTTCCCGGGCTACGATATTGGCCGCCGTCCCGCCGCACACCGCCTTCAGGCATTCCTCTTTAGCCAGGAGACGCTCTACTACTTCCTGGTCCCTTTCCTGCTCCAGGGGAGGGCCGACCATGACCACCCCGGGCTGCTCCTCCCGTACCCGGACTCCTACCACGGTGGAATCATCCCCCGGGACATCCTGGTAGAGGATGCTGCAAAAGGAAATGAGATTATTGACCTTCTCGTAGATGGAACAATCATTGGACCGGTGCAGGCCCTCGATATAGCCCACAATGTTTTCCCACTGCCAGCCCAATTTTAGAGTTTTCCCGATACCGGCATGAATGACCCCATCGCTGAACAAAAAGAGTTCATCTCCGGGCACCAGGCGGCAGTGGCCCTCCCGGATGATTTTCCCTTCAACCTCGCTGGTGGTAAAATTTATGGGTAAAAGGCTGCCCTGGCGAAAGATGGCCGTAGCCGGGTTGTCAAATTCGATGATGCGGGTATCTCCATCGGGCTCAATCTTGACAACGGTAAAGGTGGAATAGGCTATCTTTCTGACCTGGCATTCAGGCAGGGTATTTACTATGGTCTTGACGGCTTCCTCGATGCTGAGCTTATTTTTTATCAGGGTAGCTATTATTTTGCTTGTCAGGGTAGCAAGGATATTGGCCTTTACGCCACTTCCCAGGCCGTCGGCCAGGACTATGAGGGTGTCGTCATTATCCTGGTGTATTTCTACAGTATCGCCGCACAGTTCCTCCCCCTGCTTTTTCAAGCTCTTGTGTATGATGTCAAGGGAGAACATTTTCGTCTCCACCCTCCTGGACCAGCTGAATGAGCTTGGTCAGAAGCACCTTGCTTTCGGCAGTTGTTTCCCCCAGTTGGCCGGCGATCAACTGGGCTACCTTCATCTGCTTTTCGATGACTTCCTGGGCCTTGGCGATGGTTTCCCTTTTTACCGTTGCAAAGGCCTCCTTTTGCCTTTCCATATCGGTAATATCTATGATAAGGGCCAGGACCAGATCTTCTTCTTCAATATAGGAAAGTCTCTGGTGGGTCACTATGCCCAGATGGGGATACTCGACCTTAACCTGCAGGGGCCGGCGGCTGTTGAGGACAGTGGCAAAGTGGGTTTCATCCATGACCATACCGAGGGGCCGCTCCTTGACCGCCTCAGCCATAACCTTAAACAGTTTTTCTGCCGCGGGGTTGAATTCCTTAATCCGCAGCTGGGCGTCGACCACCAGGATGGCATTGGGGGTGAAATCGATAATGGTGCTGGCCAAATTCTCCGCCTTCTCCCGCATATAGGGAACACACATCTCCAGTTCCGCCATCCCCTGGGCGATGGCCACCGCCTTATCGCGGCAGCTTTCATAGCCGCAGGAACCGCAGTTTAATTCCTTGTCGGGAGTCGTTTTTCCCATGGCGTCCAAAATAGCCCGGATTTTTTTCTCCCCCGGGTAGATCCGCTGGTAGGGCCGGACCCGGAATTCCCGTCCCAGTTCTATCTCTTCCCTGCCAGCAATATGCTCCCCATCCTCCAGGGACAGTAAGGTAGTGATGAAGCGGTCCCGCCGGGCAGGGAAGACCGGGGCCTTGGGCATAAAGGGTCCGCCGATACAGCCCCCCTTGCAGGCCAGCATTTCCACCAGCCTGGGCTTTATTTCTCCGGCCGCCAGGGCTTCCAGGGCCGCCATCACTTCTTCCATACCGTCCACGATAAGGATATCCTGTTCCAAAACCCCTTCTGCCAGCCCGGCGGCCCGCAGCAGGCCGCCGGGCAGGGGGAACCATCTGCCCTTGCCTGCATCGGGGTTCGGCGCCAGGGACCGGGGCCTTTGGGCCGGCGGCAGTTCCGGGCTGGCCAGGAACTCCCGCAGCTCAGCAAAGGTCAGCACAGCATCGATGGCCCCTGCTACTGCAGGCTCTCGCGCTTCCTCCTTTTTTGCTATACAGGGGCCGGCAAATATCACCCTGCTCTCTGGGCCCCACCGGGCCTTCAGGAGGCGGCCGTGGGCGATCATGGGCGAGACCACCGGGGTCAAATGGGGAAGGAGGCGGGGATAATGCTTCTCCACCAGGTTTATTATCACACTGCAGGGAGAAGAAATGAGGCAGCCCCCATCCCCCTGGGCGGCCACCAGCCGCCGGTATTCCCCGGCAACGATCCTGGCCCCTACCGCCGTTTCCTCTACCAGGGAAAAGCCCCGCTTCAGCAGTTCTGCGGCAATTTCCGTCAGGGATTGCTCAAAGGCACCGCTGTAAGAAGGGGCCAGGCTCAACAGCAGGGGCTGCCCGCTGGCCCGGTAGCGCAAGACGGCCTCCAGGCCCCCCTGGATCTGCTTGGCATTCTGGGGGCACTGATTGACACAGATGCCGCACTGGATGCAGGCCTTGTCCTCTATCCGGGCCTGGTCGTCCCTGATGCTAATGGCCTTCACAGGACAAAAGCGGACACAGCGGTAGCAGTTCTTGCAGTTGGCGGCAGAAATGGTTATTATCCCCATGATAATCCCCCCTTACTCTATTTCCTGGAGATAGACCGCCAGGCGTTGGACCACATTGTCCGGTGTAACACCACTGACAACCTCATCCCCTACGGTTATATTCACTGCCTCATGGCAGTTGTTTTGGCAAAAGCAGGCTTCCAATTTGACCTTGCCTTCCAGCTCCTTCTTCGCCAGCAAATCCTTGATTTTATTGATCACGCCATATGCACCTCTAAGGTGGCAGGAACTGCCTACACACACCTTAATTACCAGCATTAACCAGCCCTCCTGCTCCCTGTGTATTAGAGTGAATGTCTGTCGTGTTGTCCGGAAACGCCTTAGCAACAATGCCCCTCCAACCTTAGTAACCGCGCTCTCCAGACAGCCCACTTTCCTTTCTACATTAAAGCAGATTAGCATGGAGAGGTAGGGGAGAATTGTTGTTAATTTAACGACACTACTTGTTAAATTCTTTCCCTTCCCCCAAAGTCCTGCCAGGGCCGGGGTGTTTTTAAAAAAATCCCTTTTCAGATTATATCTTTTTTTCCCGCCCGGGGAGGTTTATCTAATACCTTGTCGAATAGGGAAGTTGTCTTTTACTCCTAATCACCATAGTAGAGGAGGGATGAAGGGAGACTTTTTTGGAACAGGTCGAAGGAATAAACTAGCACTTAAGAGGGAGGAAAAGGTTGTGAAAAAATTTGTCGCCCTATTGCTTTCCCTGCTGTTAATGCTAAGTTTAGTGGCCTGCGGCCAGACGGATGATGGAGAAGATGCAACTGCAGCTATGGCCCCCGGCAAGTATACAGCCGAATACCGGGGCTATAAAGACCTTGTAAAGGTTGAAACAGAAGTTGACGCCGACAGGATCGTGGCCGTTAAAGTTGTTGACCATAAGGAAACCCTGGGAATGGGCACCAGGGCAGTGGAAATTATGCCGGAAAGAATTGTAGCCGCCCAATCGGTAGCCGTTGATGCCGTCAGCGGAGCCACGGCCACCAGCATGGCCATCCTGGCTGCCGTCAGGGACGCCCTGGAGCAAGCCGGGGCCGATCTGGACCAGTTTAGGGTGGAGCCGGAACCCCCCACGCCCCAGGATGTCAACTATGACACCGACATCGTAGTCATTGGCGGGGGCGCCGCCGGCCTCAGCGCCGGACTGGAGGCGGCCCGGAGCGGGGCGGAAGTTATCCTAGTGGAGAAGATGGATATAGTCGGTGGCAACACCATCCGCTCCTCGGGGGCCTTCAATGTGGCCGGCCACCCCATCCAGCTGGAAGCCGGCAAGGGCCGGACAGACGTGGAAGCCTTTATTGAATTTACCATGACCGGCGGCCATAACCTCAACGACCCGGAGCTGGTCCGCTATATGATTGAGAACTCGGCCGGGGTCGTCGATTGGCTCGAGGAGGTAGGTTTCAAGCCGGTAACGGGGGAAACATATAATGCCTTCTACGTTGAAGGGTATGCTCCCGGTTTGATTGTAGGCCTGGAGGAAAGGTTCCTGGCCCAGGGCGGTAAAATTCTCCTGGGTACCAAGGCCACAGAAATAATTATGAAGGACGGGACTGCTGCCGGAGTAATCTGCGAAGGTCCCGACGGTGGGACTGTAACCATCAATGCCGATGCTGTCATCATTGCCTCCGGTGGTTTTGGCGCCAACCTGGATATGGTTGTGGAGCTAGACCCCAGCCTGGAAGGCTTTGTCACCAACAACAGCCCGGGTGCTACCGGAGACGGCATCCTCATGGCCCAGGCAGTGGGAGCGGCCGTCAGGGATATGAACGAGATCCAGATTCACCCCACTGTCCACGTCCCGACGGCAACCCTCATAACCGAAGGCTGCCGGGGTTCCGGCGGTATCCTGGTAAACACTTCAGGCAAGCGCTTTACCGATGAATGCAACTACAGGGATGTGGTCTCGGCGGCTATCCTGGAACAGGACCAGCAGTTTGCCTACCTCATCATCAACCAGGAAATCGTCGACGGTAACGCCAATATCCAGGGCTACTATGAGATCGGGGTCCTGAAAAAGTTCGACACCATCGCCGACCTGGCCGATTTTGTCGGCGTGGAAGAAGCAGTCCTGCAGGAAACCCTCGATACCTGGAACAGCTATGTAGCCCAGCAGCACGACCCGGAATTTAACAGCCAATTCAGCTGGATCCGCGACTTGAGTGAAGGTCCCTGGTACTCCGTCGAGATTGCCCCGGGTATCCACCACACCATGGGTGGTATTGAGATCAACACCAAAAGTGAAGTTATTTCTACCCAAGGCTCCCCCATCCCCGGTCTCTACGCCTGCGGCGAGGTAACCGGTGGGGTCCACGGCGGCAACCGGGTTGGCGGCAACGCCATCCTCGACTGCCTGGTCTTCGGGACCACAGCTGGCCGGGAAGCCGCTGCCTATGTGAAGTAACAGCAAAATAATTAAACCCCTTCTGCTCTGGCGGAGCAGAAGGGGTTTATTTTTACAGGGAGTATTTATTTCCCTTCGGCGGCATTCTCACCGGCAATTTTACCAAAGACGAAGATATCGGCCTGGGCATTGCCTCCGAGGCGGTTGCCGGCATGGATACCCCCCGTCACTTCGCCTGCTGCATACAGGCCCGGGATGGGGTTGCCATCCTTATCCAGGACCCTGGCCTCGGTATCGATCTGCACTCCACCCATGGTGTGGTGGACGGCCGGTGACCGGGGCGTGGCCACGAAGGGGGGAACTTCGATTCTGTTCCCAAAGTTTTCTTTGCCGAAATCGGGATCGTGCTGATTATCCACATAGCTGTTGTATTTATCCACCGTCTCGACCAGGTTTTCCGGGGGAACCCCGATCTTTTCCGCCAGCTCCTCCAGGGTGTCGGCCTGATAGACATCTCCCCTCTCCAGCATATCGGAAATATCCCGGTCGCCGACAATCTGCTGGTCGGCGATGATGAAGAAGAGGGCATCTTCCTGCTCCAGGGCGGCAGCCGAGAGGACGTCCCTTTCGGCATATTCGTTGACAAAGCGTTTCCCATCTTTATTGACAAAGAGCTGGGTCTCGGCACTACCCCAGACCCCGGAGAAGAGGCTCCCCGTTTCCGGATGGGAGCTGGGCATTAACTGGATGAAGCCCATGCCCACCAGATTGGCGCCCACGGCCTTGGCCATTTCGATGCCGTCGCCGGTAATGTTGGGAGAGTTGGTGGTCTTCATATCCAGGGGCATCTCTTTCCAGTAGGTGTTATACTCGGCCCGCATCTCGGGGTTGGCCCCAAAGCCGCCGGTGGCCAGGACTACACCCTTTTTGGCCCTGAAGGTCAGACTTTCCCCATCGGCATTCTCCGCCTTGACCCCTACCACCCGGCCATCCTCTACGATGAGCTCCCTGGCCCGGGTTTCCAGCAAAATTTCAACTCCCTGGTCTTGGGCAGACTTGGAGAGGGCATCGATGTAGGTTTTTCCTCCCCCGATAACGCTGTTGGTCCGGGGCCACAGGGCACCTAAAACGGTCCCGATCTGGTCACCAAACTCCACCCCATGCTCTTCCAGCCATTCCCGGGCCTTGGGAGCATTGGTGCAGAGGGTTTTGGTGAGTTCGAAATCGCTGGAAATTTCATTTCCTTCCAGGTCGGTCCGCTTGCCGCCCAGGTAGGTATGGATCATGTGGAGTTCAATGCTGTCAAAGAGGCTGGT
>LFSN01000081.1:0-21224 GCA_001513125.1 Clostridia bacterium DTU030 | reverse complement strand
ACGACAATGACATCGGCCTCCCGGGTTTCTGCCCCTTCCTCAGGGGTCTCCCCGGGAGCCTGCCGGAGACATCCCGTTGCCGTCATGGTCACACACAAGGCTAGAACAAGCAGCCACACCATTCTTTTGGCTTGGAATTGTTTCATTTTATTTCCCCCTTTTATTTCGATTCATCTAGCCATTGCCTGCATCCATCCGGGCACGAGAGACGCTTCCTGTTTAGCACTAGTAATTGCCGCCCGGAATGTCTAATAGTATATTTTCCCAAATCATGCCTCAAGCAGCACCTGCAGCATCGACCTGACTGCAGGCTACTAACTTCAATAACATGGGCACAGATAGCAACAAGGCAAATCTTTTACTTCCTTCCCCCCCCTGCAGCGGTAATTACTATGCTATTATCCTCTAAAAGTAAATGGCCCTTTCTCCATCCCCCCTCCCTACTACTCGTCATAGTGGATAATGTACTTTTTCTATCCGCTGTACTTCCCACAAATCCTTCTTCCGCAAAGGCCTATTTGGCCGGCTTTGTTTATCCCCTTCCTTACCCATTTCCCATGTAACAAGTTCCATGAGCCTACCCTTGCAGTTTATACCCAGCATGCCGATAGTTTAGCCCTGTTAGTTTGTCCCTTCATGATCTGAAATATTACCCCGTCCCAGGCTGCTGGCGATATTCCTGCTCCTTGGGCTAATTTCCTGATGGGCGCCCTCCTATACCGGCCGGTTTCATTCTCAATTAAGTACTGCCCCTTCAATTTTTCCCCCCTCCTAACAGAGGCCGAAGGGCATTTGGCTCCGGGGAACATATACTATCGTGAACGGGACTTTTCAATATGATTTTAGGACGGGGATAATTGATGACAGCCAATTACTATGTTGTGAAAAGTACTGCCGATGGCAGCAGCACCATAACAGTTTCCCTGCCCGAAGGCCTGCTGGCCCTTGGAAAGCTGCAGGGTAGGAGCCTCTGCATCAAGGCCGGGAACAGGGAAATAAGGGCCGCAGTAAGAAAAAATCAAACCCGGCAGGATATTTACCTTTCAGAACAGGGCCTAAAAGACTTGGCCCTTCCCAGCGGCCTAAAGCTACAGGCCGTTATGACCCCCGGAGTTTTGCGCCTGGGACCGGTAATTGGGGTTTTCGTCGGTAGGGGTTATTTAAATAACATTCAGCAGGGCGGTTCCCATTTCCGCCTCCTGGGGCTGGTGGAGGGAAACAGAAGGGCCCATACCCTCCTCTATCTTTTCACCCTCAGGGATATAGACTGGCAGAAGGGAAGGATTACCGGAACCTATTACAATTACGATGAAAACCGCTGGATGGAGCACCCCCTTCCCTTCCCCGATGTCCTGTATGACCGGGGCGGGGGCTTTTCCCAGGAAGCAGCTAAAAAAGCCCGTGAGCTGCGCCGGCGCCTGCAGAGATACCCGGCCTGCAAAAAATCAACTGTCAGCACTATTTTGATAAGTGGAGCCTGCACCAGGCCCTGCAAAAACATAGGGATGTCAGGGAACATCTGCCGAAAACCCTCTTATACGATGGGCAAAATGTCGAGAAGATGCTGCAGGACTATAAGGTCATCTACATCAAAACCTGTACCGGCAGCAATGGCCGCGGGGTGATCAGGGTGGCCAGGGAAATAATCGGTTACACCATGACCTTTTTCGGCCAGACCCAGGTTGAGAAAAAGATTGTGAGCCTCAGCCACCTGAAGGAAGAAGTAAGGAAGATTATCGGCAGCTCAAGGGCCATCGTCCAGCAGGGCTTAGATTTAGTCACCCACAACGGGGCCATTGTGGATTTACGGCCCCTGGTGCAGAAAAATGGGCAGGGTGAGTGGCAGGTTACGGCCATTCCGGTGCGGGTGGGCGTCAGGGGGGCCCATATTACCAGCACCCGGACCGGTTCCCAGGTGTATGATTTCACCTACTTTTTCGAGATGATGTTGGGCTACTCCAAAGGCCGGAGCCAGGAGCTGCAGGCCAGGATAAAGGAGCTCCTGGGCCGGATCGTGGCACGGCTGGAAGAAGAGTTTGGCCCCTTTGGTGAACTGGGTATCGATCTGGCCCTAGATAAAGAAGGAAAACTATGGTTTATAGAGGCCAATGCAAAGCCGGGCAAGGATACCGTTGCCCTGGGTTGCGGGGAAGAAACCTTTATCGAATCCTTCTTTGCCCCCCTGGAATACGCAAAACTCCTGGCCGGTTTTAAAACAGCACCCCTTACCGATGGAACTTCCCTATCCAGCCCTGCACAGCTGGCCCGGGCAGGGAAAGGTGATACCTTTAGTGCCGCCAGTGTACCCCACCACCAGGAGGCCGGGAAGACAGTAATGGCGGTGGAGACAATCCCGGTGGTACTAAAATAAAGGGATATATGGATTGTTTGCGGTAAGGAGTGTTCCCTAAAGGACGTGGAGGTGGAAACCATGGCGGACAAAACCAACGCCCCGGCCGCCGGGGAGACCTGGCCCCCGGACGACCTGGTCCTTTTCCTGGGGCCGGCAGCAACTGCTGTGGTAACGGTGGCGGATGGGGGCAGTATCCCGGCAAAAACCCTGCCCCTGCCCGGTCCTTTCTTGCCCTACTTCCCCTTCTTTGTGAAAAATTTATCCATCTATCGGGTGGAAGGGGGCATTAAACTGGGACCCGTCCTGGGCATAATTGTTGAGGTTCCCCCACAGGCCATGTATCCCCGGGACCTGTCCTTTTACCAGAGACTAATCAATTACAGCAACAGCCGGGGCCTCCTGACCTTCCTCTTTACCCCTGCCGATTTAGACTTGAAGGAAAATATTATCACAGGCTACACTGCTGTAGGCGACAACACCTGGCGCCTGGGCTCCTTCCCCCTGCCTGATGTGGTCTACAACCGGGTCGGCTTCCTCACCCCCCAAACCAGGGAGGCTTTCCCCACAGTATATACCTTTCTCAACAATCACCCCGGGATTAAACTCTACAATCCCGGGGGATTGGACAAATGGTCGGTTTACAGCCGCCTGGCCAGCAAAAAGGTTGCCCCACACCTGCCCTTAACAGTACCCCTGCAAAGCTTCTCCCAGCTTGTATCCTTCCTCGCCCGACACGGGAAGGCATATCTCAAGCCCAGCCGGGGTTCCCACGGCCAGGGCATCATTTTCCTCGCCACTGCCGCACCCGACATCTACCGCTGGGCCTCCTTCACCGCCGAAAAGGGATATGAAGAACTAACCCTACCCCCGGGGGAGCTCGGGGAAATGATCCCTCCCCTCCTGGAACAAGGAGATTACCTCATACAAGGGGCTATAGACAAAATTTGCTACAACGACCAGCCGGTGGATTTTCGCGCCCACCTGCATAAAGATGGGCGGGGAGACTGGCAGCTGGCTGTCCTGGCGGCCAAGGTGGGAACCAGGGGAGCAGCCACCACCAACCTCCACACCGGGGGCCGCCACGCCGCTGCCGGGGGGATATTGGAAGACCTTTTCCCCGCCAGGGGGCAAAGGTTTCTGCAAGGGATCCGGGAACTGGCCCTGGCCGTTGCCCGGGAACTGGATACCCCGGAGGGTTACCTGGCGGAACTGGGCCTTGATATAGCTATTGACACCAGGGAGCGGTTGTGGCTGATTGAGGCCAATGACCGCCCCGGGCATTTTGGCCCCGGCATTTCTCCAAAAGAAGAAAAACGGCTGCTCCAGCTCATTGTAGAGCACGCCGTTTTCCTGGCCGGTCTGGCTGATAAGCCCAGGATTGAAGCAGTAGTCAGCCCCAACATTTCCGACTTTGCTTCCATTTCACATCGTGAGGACAAGGACGGTTGTCCTGTGCTATAATTGCTGTATCCAATTACCCGAGGAGTTGAAGACCGTTGCAGGGCAAAGGTCGCCACAGAATAATCCTCCCTATCCTCCTCTTGCTTGGTCTCGCCCTTTCCCTGATTGCCCCCTACTTCCCCGGGCAAATCGAAGCCCTCTACGCCGGGAAATTATATTACTGGACCATAAGGCCCTACAGCCTTTACACGGGCCTTTTTCCCTTTTCCCTGGCCGAGTTTACCCTTATCTCCCTGGGCATTTTTGCAGTTTACCAGGTCGCGATTATGTTTATCAGTATCAGCAGGGGGGAAGGGTTATCCCTCTCAAAACTGCCCGGGAAACTGACCCGCCTTGCCTTCGCCCTGGCCCTTTTGTATTTATCCTTCAACCTGATGTGGGGTTTGAACCATAACCGATTGACCTTTGCCGAAATAATGGAGCTGGAATTGGAGCCGTCCACAGTAGAGGAGCTGGCAGAACTTGCCCGGCATCTTGTCGCCTGGGCCAATGAGCTGCGGGAACAGGTGGTTGAAGATGAGAGGGGTGTAATGACGCTACCCCGGGGTATTCCCGATATGTTTAACCGTGCCCAGCTGGGATTTGAAGAAGCAGCCAAAATCTATCCCCAGCTGGGGGGACGCTACGGCAGCCCCAAGGGGGTACTCCTGTCCCGCTATTGGTCCTACACCGGCATCAGCGGGACCTATTTCCCCTTTACCGCTGAAGCCAATGTCAATATCCATATGCCCCACTTACTCCTTCCGGCCACCACTGCCCACGAAATGGCCCACCAGAGGGGCTTTGCCCGGGAAGATGAGGCCAATTATATCGCCTACCTGGCCTGCACCCAACACCCGGACCCGGATTTTCAGTACTCGGGGGTAATGCTGGCCCTGATCCACACCATGGGGTCCCTCGCTAAACACCATCGGGAAAGCTGGCAGGAAATACGGGCCCAGTACAGCCCGGGGGTCAGCCGGGACCTGCTGGATTATTCCCAATACTGGAAAGGCTATGAAGGGCCAATAAACGAGACGACCACCAGAGTAAACGACACCTATCTCATGGCCAATGGACAAAAAGACGGCATCGAGAGCTACGGCCGGATGGTAGACCTGCTGCTGGCGGAATTTCGCAGGCAACAATAGGCTGCGGTGCCAGGGAAACCGGATTTTTCCCTTTGCTTCCAGCACGGGAACTAAAAGAGAAAATTTTTTTTCGCAAGGGAACCAGCCACCTGGTTCCCTTGCCTCCAGGGCAGAGAAAAACCTCTAGCCTTTCAGGCCGCACAAGTAGCCAGCATATTCGAATATGGACAGATACTGGCTGTGAATTCCGTCGATCTTATCCAACCCCACCACCAGATCCTTATCGGGCTTTGTATTGGCCTCGATAAACCATATGGCACCCCCTTCATCTATGGCCAGATCAAGGCCCAGCTCTCCAAAGGGACCCAATTGGCCATCGAGGACAGAGGCTATTTCCAGGGCTGCCCCGGCCACGTCGGCATAGCTGGGGACACTGCCTTTACACTGCAGATCAGGGTAGATGTTGGTGTAAAAATTACATTCGCCACCTGCACTGTAATTTGTAATGGTTAATCCCGGCCTGGCGATCCGGGCATAATTGCTAATCACCCGCCAGTCTCCCTTCCCATCCTTTATTATTAATACACGCATATCAAAGGGGCGGCCTTTATACTCGAGGAGCCTGATACCCTGCTGCACTATGAACTTTTTCCCTGCAGTAAAATCCTCGATACATTCCTTTAGTTCATCACTGTTTTTAAGGATAATCTCCTGTAATTTGCCCGCATAATGAATAATCCTGTATACACCGCCTTGATCCTCGATGGACATTACCTGCCTTCCCCTACTCCCATAATAGGATTTTAAGAAGACCAGACCGTATTGTTTGAGCATTTTTTCCACATTCCTAAAACCCTCATAGCGGATTGTCCACGGTAGATACTTAGCCGTCGCATTATTATTTGCCAGGACCTGGTAGGCCTTCCATTTGCCGATATAATCCCGGCTATTTATAAAGGGTATATTAAAATCACGCCTGAATCTGGCCCGCAGCTCTTTAACCGCAGCCTTCTGCCCTTCAGAAAATCGTGCCCCCCGATCATAAATGACATCGGGCATCGGAAGCCAGGCATAGATCCATTTATCCTCTTCCGGTATCCAGGTAAAACCCTTTATCCTCTTTTTTTCCCAGTCAATATCCTGCAGGGAAAAATTATAGCAGAGAAAATTCCTGGCGTACCCTGCTTCCATATGTTTATGGAGGGGATTGAGCCTGTCAGGTACATGCAAACGCTTGGGATTTAGAAAAATACCTATGACCGGTCCCAGATGAAGGTTGCATCCCTCCTTCCAAATATTCACCTCTAAGTTAGTTATATAATCAGCATCTTTACCATCCCATTCCGACCTAAGCAAGGCTTCATTTAAGAAAACACACTCCCCATCCACAGCAACCCGGCCGATGGTGATGTCTTTTCTCCACTGCCCCAGATGCAAACAATATCTGGTTTCCGGCAAGAGTTGGAGGGCGTCGTAGATTTTTCCGGAGACCAGGCACAGATCCCCAGGGGCACCTCCCCTCAGCCAGCCAATCCTCACCTTCATGTTCCTTCCCTCCCAACTGCGTCAGTTGGGGCGATGTAGCTTCAAAAATAGAAGCTATCGGCTCCCTGGCTATATCCCTATGCAAGTGCATCTCCCCTGGTACCACGCTGAAGCCAACGGCATAAAATGCCCATAATCCTTTTGGGAAAAGGAGGAGGGCAAATGTATTCCGTTTCTGAAGGAAAGGCGGGCCGCTGTCTCCGGGCAACAGCCTTCATAGCCAGGGGAACCAGGCTCTTTACCTTTGATCCCCGCCGTTGGCAAAAAGAAAAGACCTACCAGACGATCCAGGTAGGTCCTGACCAGCATCACTTGCCCGACTCGGATCTTATACTCCTAAACCACAGCTGTTATCCCAATCTAATAGTCAATACAGAAAAAGGGCTGGTATATGCCCTCAAAGATATTTATCCCGGCGAGGAATTAAACTACTTCTACCCCTCCACAGAATGGGATATGAGCAGGCCTTTTGCCTGCTGCTGTGGCAGCCCCCAGTGCCTTGGATACGTCAGAGAGGCCCTCTGGACACCCCTTAATTTTTTGTTGGGCCAGTTCATAAACAGGCATATTGTCCAATTGATCCAGAAAAACCTTGCAGAGGCCTGTGTTTTCGAAAATTTTATCGAGATAAAGTAGCTCAGTATTTTCCCTTCCTTACCTACTTCTTAACAACCGCCATTGCCTGCCCGTAATAAAACCAGATTGACTAACATAAATTAATATTCTATTATATAAATAAGCAATAACTTAAATAAAGGGGGCCGTACGCCATGTCCCACTGCCAAAAACAATTGCGGGCCCTGGCCGATGAGAACCGCTGGGAAATAATAAGGCTCCTCCTCAGCCACGAATACTGTGTCGGTGCCCTGGCCAACAATCTAGGCATTTCGGGGGCCGCCGTTTCCCAGCATCTGCGAGTTTTACGGGAGGCAGGTCTGGTTAAGGGGGAAAAGCGGGGCTACTGGACCCACTACCAGGTAGAAAGGAAGGCCCTCATAGCCCTGGGGGAAGTGCTGATAAAACTCGGTAGAGAAAAAGCAGCACAGCCCCAGCCCTGCCCCAGGGGGACAAGCCCTGCCGGGAAAAGCTGCACGGAAGCCTGCCCACCCCCGGAAAAGGAGGAAAACTAAGGCAACCTTACTACCACCAGTTCAAGGAAGGGGAATTATCTCGTGAAGTTTATCCTGGAAGCTAACCAGCTGATCAAGAAATACGGGGACTTTACCGCCGTAAAGGGGATTGATTTTTCCCTCAAAGCTGGTGAGATCTTCGGATTTCTGGGTCCCAACGGTGCTGGAAAAACAACCACCATCAACATGCTGACGGGTTTGGCCCGGATCACTGCCGGCCGGGCTACCCTTGCCGGCTATGACCTGCGCCGGCAAATGAAACAAGCCCAGCAGTTCATGGGCATTGTTCCCGATGAGAGCAATCTCTATGAGGAATTGGACGGCTTTGAAAACCTCTGCTTTTGCGGCGCCCTCTACGGCATGGAGGGCAAAAAGCGGGAGGAAAGGGCCCGCCAGCTCCTGGAGGAATTCGGCCTGGAGGAGGCGGGAAAAAAGAAATTCAAGGCCTATTCCAAGGGCATGAAAAGAAAACTGACCATCGCCGCCGGCATCATCCACGAGCCCAGGATCCTTTTCCTAGATGAGCCAACCTCGGGCATCGATGTGGCCAGCGCCCGGCAGATCCGGAAACTTATCAAGGACTTAAACCGGAAGGGCACCACCATCTTCTTGACCACCCACTACATAGAAGAGGCAGAACGTTTATGTGATCGCATTGCCATCATCGTCGGTGGGAAAATCGTCAGGACAGGGTCCGTCGCTGGGCTCATTGAGGAAGTACAGCAGGAAAGGATTGTCCAGTTCACCCTGGCCCAGGGCAGCCTTCTTAACCTTAGGGAAGAAACTGAGAAAGCCTTCCCGGGCTTCCGAACAGAAATATTATCTGCTAATACCCTGCGGATTCACTCCCCCCGGGAGATTGACCTGATGCCCTTTATGCGGTTTTTTGCCGCCAGGGGCCTGAAGGTAACAGAAGCCAGACTCCTGCGCCCCTCCCTGGAGGAAGCCTTTGTGCGGCTTACAGGCCTGGAGCTGGCAGAGATGAAGAAGGAGAAGGAAGGGGGCGGAAAAAAATGAAGGCCTGGATTGCCTTTTGGAATATCCTCAAAAAAGACATGAAGCTCTACTACCTGAAACCGCCCAACATCAGCTGGGGAATTATCTTCCCCTTTGCCTGGACCCTGATGTTTTACCTCCGCACCCAAACGCCCCTGGATATCAAAGGCCTCCTGCCCGGGGTCATGGCCATGTCCATCCTCTTTGGTACTACCTCCATGCTGGCGGTGACCATCACCTTTGAAAGGCGCAGCCGCTCCTTCGACCGGCTGCTCCTGGCCCCCATCAGCTTAAACCTTCTGCTGCTGGCCAAAACCACCGGAGCCATCATCTTCGGGGTCCTCAATGCCTTTGTTCCCCTGGTCTTTGCCGCCCTTTTTACGGACCTGGCGGGGATCAAGGGGCTGCAGGTCCTGGGTGCCGTGCTGTTAATGGCCGTCACTTCCACCTTCCTGGGCCTCCTCATCGCCGTGTCGGTCCGGGAGGTCTTCGAAGCCCAGACCCTTTCCAATTTCTTTCGCTTCCCCATGCTCTTTTTATGCGGCCTCTTTATACCAGTCTCAGACCTGCCCTCCATCCTGCGGCCCCTCTCCTACGCCCTTCCCTTAACCTACGGGGTTGATCTCTTGAGGCATGCCATCACCGCCGCTGGCCGCCTGCCGCCGGGAGTAAGTTTTCTCCTTTTGCTCGGGTTTAGCATCCTCCTTTTTAGCGTTAGCCTGAGAAAGGTCAAGGAAAAATGGATCTATTGAGATCAGCAACAATGCCCGGTGCCACCTGGCACCAGGCATTGTTCTGTAACTGGGATACCTATTGTTCACTACCAAGTTCAGATAGCACCTTCTTGGTCTCCCGGGCCACAATTATCTCTTCGTTGGCGGGGATGACCATGACCTTTACCCTGCTGTCCGGTGTCGAGATCAGTGCTTCCTGGCCCCGGACCTGATTTTTTTCCTTGTCAATGTGGATGCCGAGGAATTCCAGCCCCGTCAGGACCTTTTCCCTGATGGCGATACCATTTTCTCCAATACCCCCGGTAAAGGCAACTACATCAAGGCCTCCCAGGATGGCTGCATAGGCCCCGATGTACTTTTTGATGCCGTAACAAAAAACATCCAGGGCTGCCGCTGCCCTCTCATCGCCCCTGGCAGCAGCCCCTTCAATGTCGCGCACATCGCCACTGACACCGGATAATCCCTTCAGGCCACCATTGGTGACCAGGGCCTCCTTGGCTCCGGCCCAGGTGTAGTGGCCCTTCTCCACCAGATAGTAGAGGATAAAGGGATCTACATCGCCGCAGCGGTTGGAGTGCAGGATACCGGCCTGGGGAGAAAAGCCCATGCTGGTATCGATGGAGCGGCCATCTTTAATGGCACACAGGGAGGCACTGCCCCCCAGATGGCAGGAAACCAGGTGCCGGACAGGGCCGAAGAGTTCCCGGACCCGCTCGCTTACATAGCGGTGGGAAGCCCCGTGGAAACCATAACGCCTGATGCCGTACTTCTCCCACCATTCATAGGGAACGCCGTACAGGTAGGCCTCCGGGGGCATGGTCTGGTGAAAGGCCATTTCAAAGACCCCGACCAGGGGTTTCCCTGGCAGCAGCTTTTGAAATATTCTAATTGCCGCCAGGTAAGGAGGGTTATGGGCCGGGGATATGCTTTCATACTCCTCCATGGCCCCTATTACTTCCTCGGTCAGGAGGCAGGAACCGGACACTCCCCGGGCGTGGACGGTTTTGAAGCCGACGCCGGCTATCTCCGCCAGATCCTCGATCACGCCCCCGGCGGGATCTACCAGGGCATCCAACATCAGTTTGATGGCCCCGGTATGATCCTCGGCCACCACCTCTTTCCCCCGGATACTCACTCCCGGCGCCTCATGGCTGAAAAGGGATGGAGGATTGCCCACCCTCTCTACCTTCCCCACAGCCAAAACCTCTTCTGTTCCCATGTCAAAAAGCTTGTATTTAAGGGAGGTACTGCCAACATTGGCTATCAAAATCAGCATAGCCTTATCCTCCTTTCCTCTCCATCACCTATTTCCTTACCCTACTCCACCCTGACAGCCGTTCCCGAGGCGGTCACCATCAGCATACTGCCGTTGGCGCCAAGGACTTCGTAGTCTATATCTACCCCCACCACCGCATTGGCTCCCAGGGCAGCGGCCCGCTCCTGCATTTCTACCAGGGCTTCTTCCCGGGCCTGCAGGAGCTCTCCTTCGTAGGCTTTCGAGCGGCCGCCAAAGAAGTTGGTGAGACCGGCGGCGAAATCCTTGATGAAATCCACACCGGAAATAACCTCACCAAAAACAATCCCCTTGTATTCTACAATTTGTTTCCCTTCCACTCCAGGTGTCGTCGTTACTATCATTGCCTTACCTCCAATCTGGGTTTTCAGAATAAATTCCCCAACCACGGGAAAATCCCTGCCGAAAATGACAGCCAACCTCCGGTTCTATTATTTATTCCTCCCCTTCCCCTTGGATAATGCACATTGGGCCCCCTGGGACAAAAGGGAAGGGAACAAGTGGCAAATAAAAAATGACCGCAGCCGTTGAGGCATATTGCCCACTCTGCGGTCATATCTATTCTTGGCGGGAGTGTGTGGGAATCGAACCCACCGGGGACGGGCCACGCCCCCCACTGGATTTGAAGTCCAGGCGGCCCACCAGGACCAATCCACCCCCGTGGTAATTCCATGGGTAATACTATTATAACAGGTCTCAACGGGGAGTACAACCGACAAAAAGGGCCGGGAAAAGAAGAGAATTGCCAGCCTTTCCCCGCTGCAGCTGGCAATATTTTTCCCTTCCAGGCAGGGTTTTTATTGGGGTATCTTATAATAAAGCTTAATCGTCCGTCTTTTCCCTCGAGTAAGACAAGCCTGCAAAGGAGCTGCTTTAATATGGATGAAATTGTTGGCTTTGTTAACGGGACGATCCTTACTATGGACCCCAGGATGCCCCAATGTGAAGCCATCCTTGTGCGGGGTGACACCATCGCGGCCAGAGCTTCCCGTGACCAGGTGAGGGAAATATGTGAGGGGGAAGGGGGAAGAATTTATGACCTGGCCGGCGCCACCCTGCTTCCGGGCTTCCACGACTGCCACGTCCACATGATGGGCACCGGCCTCAATTCCCTGGGCATTGACCTCTATGACTGTTCTTCTGTCAGTGAAGTCTTAAGCAAGCTGGCCGAAGCTGCCGCCGCTTCCCCTCCGGAACACTGGCTTTTAGGCAAAGGTTTAGACGAATCCCGCCTGGCCGAGGGACGCCCACCGACCATGGCCGAATTAGATGGGATCGCACCCCACCACCCGGTTTATCTCGTCGACCGGGGGTGGCATTATACCATTGTCAATAGCCGCGCCTTTCAACGTTTGGCGCTTTCTCCCGATTTACCGGGTATTCGCCGCACCGCTGGAGAGATCAATGGCCGCCTCCATGAAGAAGCCAATGCCCTTGCTAAAGGCCGCTTTTTTGCTGCCTTGGATCAGGCCCAGCGGGAAGCTGCCTTCCGCTTTACAGCCTCAGAAGCTGTTAAAAAGGGGATCACAACCATCCATGCCATGGAGGGGGGCACCCTCTTTTCCGACTCTGACATACCCTGCCTCCTCAACCTTAAAGGGCAATTGCCGGTGCGGGTAATCCTCTACTGGGCCACGGAAGACCTGGATGCCATCAAGGAAGCAGGCCTTCCCCGGATGGGTGGTGACATCCTCCTGGATGGTTCCATCGGTTCGCGGACAGCAGCCTTCCCTGAGCCCTACAGTGATGACCCCACAACTTCCGGGGTTCTCTATTACAGCCATGAACGGGTAACAGAACTAATTGAAAATGCCCACCGGGAAGGGGTGCAAATTGCTTTCCATGCCATTGGTGAGAAGGCCATTACCCAGGCCCTGGACTGCTTCGAAGCTGTCCTGGCCAGGTATCCTAAAACCGACCACCGCCACCGCATCGAACACTTTGGCTTCCCTGCCCAGAGGGATATCGAAAGGGCTGCCCGGCTGGGTATCGTCATCTCTACCCAACCTTCCTTTGCCTACCTCCGGGGAGGCCCGGGAACTGTCTACAACACCCGGCTGGGCACCCAACGGGAACGGCGGGGATATCCCCTGCGGGCCTTCCTGGATGCCGGTATTGTTGTCGGCGGTGGTTCTGACTCCGATGTCACACCTATGGATCCCCTCCTGGGCATCCACGCCGCAGTAAATCCCCCCTACCCCGGTCAGAAGGTGACTGTGGAAGAGGCCCTGGCCATGTTCACCAGGGAGGCCGCCAAGATAGCTTTCCAGGAGCAGCAGACCGGCACCATTGAAGAGGGTAAATTGGCCGATTTAGTCATTATCGACCAGAACCCCCTGTTGACAGCGGCCCCTTCCTTAAAGGACATTACAGTACTGGCGACGATGAAAGGAGGGAAATGGGTTTACAAGAAAGGTTAAGGGCCGGGCAGCGGGGAAAATTCCCCCGCTAAAGGTAAGGGTCTCCAGGACAAAGAGGTCTCACAGGGAACAGTTTTTGCGAAAATATGTCACCAAGGAGGTTCGGCATCATGGGTAAGTATATTCTTGGTATCGACCAGGGAACCACCGGTACTACGGCTGTTATTTTCGACCGGGCTGCCAACATTATTTCTTCTGCCTACAGTGAATTCACCCAGTATTTCCCGCAGCCGGGCTGGGTAGAACACGACGCCATGGAAATTTGGGATGTCACCCTCAAGGTAATCGCTGAAGCCCTCCAAAAAGGCAATCTTTCCGCCACCGACCTGGCCGCCATTGGTATTACCAACCAGCGGGAAACCACCGTCTTCTGGGACTAAGAAACCGGCGAGCCGGCCTGCCGGGCCATTGTGTGGCAGGACCGCCGCACCCTGCCCATCTGTGAAGAATTGATCGCCAAGGATAAAGAGGGCATCGAAGATCGCAGCGGCTTTCTCATTATTCCCAATGCCGCGGCAACGAAAATCCACTGGCTCCTCAACAACGACCAGCAGGTTAAGGAAGGGGTGGCCAAGGGCCGGCTGATCTATGGTACCATTGACACCTGGTTGATTTGGAAGCTTTCCAGGGGCGCTGCCCATGTTACCGATTATTCCAACTGTTCCGTGACACTGCTCCTCAATGCCCGTGAGCTCAAATATGACGAGTGGATATTAGAGGAACTCGATATCCCCCGGGAAATTCTGCCGGAGCTCAGGTCATCAAGCGAAATCTATGCCTATACCGGCCCGGAAATTTTCTTCGGGGCAAAGGTCCCCATTGCCGGTATTGCCGGCGATCAACAGGCGGCCACCTTTGGGCAGGCCTGTTTTAAGCCGGGCATGGCCAAAAATACCTACGGCACCGGTTCCTTCATGCTCATGAACCTCGGTGACCAATATGTACCACCGGTAGGCGGGGTGTTCTCCCCTGTCCTCTGGGCGATGGGCGACCAGGTTACCTACGGTTTTGAAGGCCTGGCCGATGTCTCGGGGGCTGTTATTCAATGGCTGCGGGATGGCCTCGGCATCATCGACTCCAGTGCCGAAGCCGAAGAGCTGGCCCGACAGGTGCCCGATTCCCAGGGGGTTTACTTTATTCCGGCCTTTGTGGGTTTGGGTGCACCCCACTATGATTCCTATGCCCGGGGGACCATTTTCGGCATTACCCGCGGCACTACCAAACACCACATTGCCCGGGCCGCCCTGGAATCCATGGCCTTCCAGGTGCGGGATGCCTTTGAAATTATGAAACGGGAATCAGGCCTGCAGCTGGAGGTTCTGCGGGTCGATGGCGGTGGTACCAAAAACGACCTCCTCATGCAGTTCCAGGCCGACATTTTAGGGATACCGGTGGACCGGCCCGTGATTACCGAAACCACCGTTTTAGGGGCCGCCTACCTGGCCGGTTTGGCAGTCGGATACTGGCAGTCCCTCGAGGAAATTGCCGCCAACTGGCAGGTAGACAGGCGCTTCGAGCCGCAAATTTCCGAGGATCAGCGGGAAACCCTTTACCACGGCTGGAAGAAGGCCATCAGCCGGGCCGCCGGCTGGTTGAAGGACTAAATTTGCCCAGGGCTGCCAGCACAAAATAGTAGAAAATATTACTGCCCCACCTTCGCCAAAGGGCAAGGTGGGGCTTTTTATTGAGGAAAGCTGCGCCGGCTAGAAGGATAGGAATGGGAGAATTTTAGGACTGCTTTTTCGCCAGCACCCGCTTATCCCCCACCCTTCTGGTCAGCCGCTGGGCGTCGAAATACTCCAAAAGGGGCAGGGCATAGCGGCGGCTGGTCTGGAGGAGGTCCCGGAATTGGCTGACGGTAATACTCCCCTGTGCCTCGAGCTGGGCCAGAATTTTTTCCCTGGCCTCCTCCACCGCCCGCCGGTGAAAGGCCAGATCCTCGGAAAGGCGGACCAGGGTTCCCGCCTCCACCAGGTACAGATATAGCTCTCCCGCCTCCCCGCCGCCCAGCCGGGAAATGGCCTCGGCCGGGGCAGGGGGAGAAAAGGGCTGGGACAGGAAGAGCTTCTCCAGCTCCCCCCGCAGGGCCTCCTGCTGGGGGCTAAGGGTAGGCTGGTGGGAGGCCAGCTTTACCCTCTCCCGCTCCACCGCCAGCACCCCGTCCCTGTCCAAGGCCAGGAGGAATTCCTGGAAGAGGCGGGGCGGCAGGGCCGGAAAATGGCGGGTCCGCAGCTCTTCCTTAGCCATTCCCCAGCGCAGGGGATGCCGGCGGTGATAATCCTCGAGGGCTTCCCTGGCCCTTTCCCGCAAGGTGGCCACAATATCCCGGTGCAGATAATGGGGCTGCTCCAGGGTTAAGACAACCACCTTCCCCTCCTCTTCTAGGCGGGCAAGGAGGTCCTCCATTTCCCCAGGGGAAAGGCCCAGTTTTGTTTCCAGCTCCTCAAGACCAATGCCCCCTTCCCCCGCCTCCCACAAGCCCTGTTCCACCAGCTGGAGGGGATCGCCCTTTTCCTTAAGTTCCAGTTCCCTGATAACCGCCTCCCGGAAACGGCGCCGCCGGGGGGGATGGCTTTCCAGCACTTCTCCCCCGCCGATGGTAACCATGGGGGAATAGGACCGGATCACATACCGGTCTCCCCGGCGGACGGCTACCGGCCCTTCTAAGCGGAACTGGACCAGGCCCCTCCCCCCCGGCTCCAGTTCCCCTTTGTCGAGGAGGTAGGCCCGCCCCAGCACCTCCGCCGTCCCCGTATGAAAGCGGACCCGGGTCCGGTTGGCTAAGGGCCGGGGAGCCGAAGGCAAAAGGTAGAGGCGGCAGTCGACCATAGTGGTGGCCTTCAGGCTCCCCGGGGCCACCAGGACATCCCCCCGGGAGACATCGGACAGCTCAATGCCCGTCAGGTTCACGGCCACCCGCTGGCCGGCATAGGCTTCCTCCACCGGGCTGCCGTGGACGTGGAGCTGCCGCACCCGCCCTTCCTTTTCTCCCGGCAATATTTCACACCTGTCCCCCAGGCGAATGGTCCCTGCCACCAGGGTGCCGGTGACGACGGTCCCAAAGCCGGTGATGGTAAAGACCCGGTCGATGGGAAGGCGAAAACTGGCCTGGGGGTTCCTCTCCGCCACCTCCTGGGTCAGGGCATCTATGGCAGCCAGGAGCTGGGGGATGCCCTCCCCGGTAACGGAGGAGACGGCAAAGAGGGGAGCTTCAGCCAAAAAGGTCCCTGCCACCGTTTCCCTGATCTCTTCTTCTACCAGCTCCAGCCATTCCACGTCGACCAGGTCCTTTTTGGTGAGGACGATGATCCCCTTCTTGATACCCAGGAGGTCGAGGATGTCCAGGTGTTCCCGGGTTTGGGGCATTACCCCCTCGTCGGCGGCCACGACAAAGAGGACCAGGTCCATGCCCCCTACCCCGGCCAGCATGTGGTGGATAAAACGCTCATGGCCCGGGACATCGACAACCCCGGCCCGCCTTCCCCCGGGAAGGTCAAAGGGGGCAAAACCCAGCTCAATGGTAATGCCCCGCTCCTTTTCTTCCTGGAGGCGGTCGGTGTCCCGGCCCGTCAGGGCTTTGATCAGGGCCGTCTTCCCGTGGTCAACATGGCCGGCAGTACCAATAATAATGTGTTTCAAGCTCCTCCCCCCTTTTCAACTATAGTAGAGGCTTATCGGCTGAGCTCAGCCTGGGTAAGGTACAAATAAAGCAGATAGATCAAAACGGCAGGGATGGCCAGTCCCACCGGCGCGCCGATAAACCGGCTGCTCAATTCCACAGCCCCGGCGGCCACTAGGCCCAAGAGGAGAAAGAGGGGACCGTCCCGCCCAAAATGCCGCAAATAGGTCCACCAGTAGTCGTGGACAAAAAGGTAGAAAAACAAATAACCGGCCGCATAGGTAAAGAAAAAAAGCACCGGGCCCCCAAGCCAAACAGAAAGACCGGGATAGAAATAAGCAATTTGCTTGTGGATAAAGGTAGTAGAGATACCGAGTATACTCCCCACCAGCAGGTAACCCCAAAATCTCACATTTGTTCATCCCTTCCCTTTACTGGAAAGACCTCGCCGAAGCGCCTGCCCCGAGGGCAGTAGAGGAAGTCGCGGCACTATGCGACTATCAACTACCGGATGCCGATTTACAGATCTTCGCCAGTGCGGTACAGATCTCCTTTTCTTCTCCCTCCTGCAGGGTTCGGACATCCAGGAGGACCCGCTGGGCGGCGATCCGGGCAAAAACCGACGGTTCCCCCTGCCGCAGCCGGGCAGCCAAGGCAGCAGCCGAGATGAAGGGTGATTCTAAAGTGACTACCCAGGTGGGAAGCTGGGCCAGGGGCAGGGCTCCCCCGCCTACTTCCGATTGGTCCTGGGCCACGTCCACCTGTAGGAAGGACCCCACAGCAGCCTCAATCTGCCCGGCCAGGGAGCGGGCCCGTTCCGCTAGAACGTCCGGGGAAACAGACAGCATCTGCAAAACCGGTATTTTTGCAAGCACATCCTCGGGATTGAGGTAAAGGCGCAGGGTGGCCTCCAGGGCCCCCAGGGTAAATTTGTCGATCCGCAGGGCTCTGGTGAGGGGGTTCTTCTTCATGGCCTCCAGGTAACGGTTTTTGCCCACAATGATGCCGGCCTGGGGACCTCCCAAAAGTTTGTCGCCACTGAAGGTAATCACATCTACCCCCGCATCTACACTCTCCTGAACCGTGGGTTCCCCGTAAAGTCCGTAGGGAGTGAGATCCATGAAAACACCGCTCCCCAGGTCTTCCATGACAGGCAGGCCCAGCTCCCGCCCCAGCTCCACCAGCTCGGTCTTCCCCACCTCGGCAGTAAAGCCTAAAATCCGGTAGTTGCTGGTGTGGACCTTGAGGAGGAGGGCCGTCTCGGGCCCAGCGGCCTGCCGGTAGTCCTCCAGGCGAGTCTTGTTTGTTGCCCCCACCTCTACCAGCCGACAGCCAGACCATTCCATAACCTCAGGGATCCGAAAGGCCCCGCCGATCTCCACCAGCTGCCCCCGGGAGACCAGAACTTCCCTCCCCTTAGCCAGGGTGTTGAGGGCAAGGAGCACTGCCGCCGCATTGTTGTTTACCACCAGGGCCCCTTCGGCCCCGGTAAGCCGGGTCAAAAGCTCCTCCACATGGCTGTAGCGGGACCCCCTCTCCCCTGTTTCCAGATCTACTTCCAGGTTGCAGTAGCCCCGGGCTATGGCCGACAAATGCTCACGGGCCGCCTCGGCCAGCACAGCCCGGCCTAAATTGGTATGTAAGACCACCCCCGTGGCGTTGATCACCGGTCGCAAGTTGGGGGTTGTCTCTGCTACTAGGACTTCCTCTACCCTCCTGGCCAGGGCTGGCCGGGTAAGCTCCTGGTCCCCAGCGCAAGTTTCCGCCAGGATCTGGGCCCTGAGCTTCCCGACGGCCTGTCGGATTGCCCCTACCACCAGGGGGCGGGGATAGCTGGCCAGCAAGCCCTTGATCTCTTCCCACTGTAAAACTTCGTCCACCCCCGGCAGGGAGCGGAGGAGGTGTTCTTTTCCCTTCCCAGCCATATGATCACCCTTTCCCAAAAGTATATCCTGCCCCCAGTTCCATGGCCTGGGCCGGAAAAGCATAATCAGCTACCAATCAGGGGCATTCCAGCAGGGTTAAGTGGCCATCTTCATCGTACACCAGAAATTGTTCCCCCTCCGGGCCAAGGGCCAGTCCTGCCAGCCCAGGGACCGGGTGATACCAGCTGATCCCCCCGCCGTAATCAAGGCCATAGACCCCCCGGCCGTCCCCCACCAGTATGCCTTTGGCCGTTGCCATTGCTTCCACCGCCGCTGCCGGGGCACTGAAGCGGTGCTCCCAGATTAGCTCTCCCTCCCGGTTCAGGTAGGAGAGGATGCTGCCCGCCCCCGGGCTCCCCTTCTCCAGGCTAACAACCAGCACTCCCCCCTGGACCGGTTCTGCAACTACCCTCTGCAGGATGCGGCCAAAATGATGCTGCCAGTTCCCTTCTCCAGAATAGTTTATAGAATAAAGGGTTTCGGTACCAGCCAGAAACCAGTTTTCCTGCCCGAGGGCCAGGGCGGTATTAGCAAAGGGTTCCTCCCGGTCGGGGGAAAATTCGCCTATCATCTGGCCCCGCCTGTCTAAAATAACTGCCCGGTTCCGCAGGGCCCCCCTTTGAAAGAGGAGTTCCGAAACAACAAGGTAATCCCCCGCCGGATCGAAGCGGCAGTGGAGGATGGTGCCATTTCGCAGGGGGTATTCCCAGCGAGTCTGCCCCTCTTCATTTACCAGCACCAGTTTTTCGATAAGATTGGTGCCCTCCTGGAGGGGGCCCAGCAAGACAGCCAGCTCTCCCCTGGGGGAGAGAATTATATCCTGCAGAGGCCAGGACCAGCCCTGATGCCAGGCCAGGCGGCCGTCGGACCGGTACAGGGCAACCTGCCCCTGGGCTGGGGCGGCCGTGGCCCAGTTATCCCCCTGGACCTTCACGAAAACCTCACCCGGCAGTTCCCGCTGCCACAGCTCCTTCCCGGCCGGGTCCAGGACAATAACCTTCCCGGCAACCCCCCGCCGGGAAGGGGGAGAAAAGCCCTCCCCCTCCCACAGGAGAAGGGCCATCTCCCCTTCCCCCACCAGATACTCCCACAAGGGCCGGGGAGAAGCCAGCTCAGCCGAACCGATGGCCTGCAAAACCCTTAACCCCAGGGGATTGGGGAGGGAGAAGCCACCGGCCCAGAACCAGACCACCAGGAGGATAATGAGAAAACACCCGCCCCAGAGGAGGGGCCTCCCCTGCCCTGCCCTTTCTGCCAGCATTGACCATCAACTCCCCCTTATAGTATCCCTGCTGGAAGGGATTCCCCATTTCGGGGGAGTTTCCTTCTTTTTCCAGTTAATTATTGGTAGTTGTATATGATGCCGCCGGCAAAGATGCGGCCCTTTCCCAGGCCACTTTCCCCCTTTGCCCTGTCCACCTCCAGGGCAATCAGTTCCCCCTTTTGAGTCCAAATAACCCCGGACAATTCAATGCGGGTTTCCACATCGCCGGACCTGATCTTGAGGCCTGTGCCGTGGATATGGTTGTAGCCGCCCAGATCATTGATGCCACCGCCAAAGAGAAGGGTTTCCGCCGTTCCGGCAACCTTAATTTCAATCTCGGGATAGTCAATAACCCTCCCCACTAGGGCAGGAAAGGGCAGTTTCTCTGCCGGTAAATCCAGCTCATCGGCCCCAATTTCCAGGCGGACCCTTCCCCCCATTATGTCCGCTCCCCGGCAGAGGAAATAATAATCGGCTGCAACCTTCTCCATGAGTTTGAAGGGGCCAAAGGCGTACTGGACAAAGGCCAGGGTCCTGAGGGCCAGGCGCGGCTCATAGCCAGCCGGGTCCTGCTCCTGTTCCTCCCTCCACCACTCCTCGAGTTTCTCGTAAAGCTTGTCCCTCTGCAGCTGTCCCAGGATACCCTTTGTACCCAGGTGGTTGGCTGCTATCTGCTCCAGCTTCTCCGTTGGCAGCAGTTCCTCCAGGTCGTACTTTTCCCGGTTGCAGGCCACCAGATAGTAGTACCCCTCTTCAAAGGAGCCGTACCGGCCCACAATTATCCCTACCATTTCCCCCCTGCAGTCGATAACCTCCAGCGGCATTGGGCAATTCCTCCTCCATTACTTCATTATGTAGCTTTTATTCCAGGCTTCACCGGTAAATCCCTGCTCCTGACAGCACGTAATCTAACCCCTTGGTATGGTATAATAGCGGCGTAGCTCGAAGTTCGCAAATCAAGATTCGAAAAGATAGTCCTTTCTAAAGCAAGGGAGGCAATACCATGAACAATACCCTTCTTTCCATCTACCAATGTCTCCTGGACCATTTCGGCCCCCAGGACTGGTGGCCTGCCGACACCCCCTTTGAGGTAATTATCGGCGCCATCCTCACCCAGGGGGTAAACTGGAAGAACGTCGAAAAGGCCATCGCCAACCTGGCCCAGGCCGGAGTCCTGGATCCTGGCCGGCTGGCCGCCCTGCCGGAAGATGAACTGGCCCAGCTGATCCGGCCCTCTGGTTACTACCGGGTGAAGGCGAAAAAAATCAAGGCCTTCCTCGCCTTCCTCCAGGACCGCTACGAAAATGACCTCAAGAAACTCTTTGCGGTACCCCTGGAGGAACTGCGCTCCCAGCTCCTTGACATATGGGGCATCGGCCCCGAAACGGCCGATTCCATCCTCCTCTATGCCGG
>LFSN01000137.1 GCA_001513125.1 Clostridia bacterium DTU030 | reverse complement strand
CTTTACCTACACCTTCCCGGAACCCGGCCTTTCGGTACGGATCCGCTCCGTCTTTCCCGATCTGGTTCTGGCCTACAATGAAAACCCGGTCATCATTGAAGGGCAGGGCTTTCAGCCGGGGGACCTGGAAGATCCAGAAGGGACAAAGCTAGAAGTCTTCATCGGCTACGAAAGGGCAGAGATAGTGGCTGTCCGGGACGAAGAGGGCAATCCTGTCACCGGGGACCAGCTGGGGGCGGTCATCGAAATCCGCACCCCCCGCCTGGCACCGGGGACCTATGATGTCACCGTCGTCAACCCCGACACCTCCCTGGCCAGAAGGGAACAGGCCCTAACCTTCAGGCTGCGGGAGACCCGGCCGGTTATCGACCAAATCATCCCCGACATCGGGCCCACCGGCGGGGGAACCAGGGTCATCATCAGGGGTGAAGATTTCCGCCCTGGGGCCAGGATCTTCTTCGGTACCACGCCGGCCACCGATGTCAATGTAGTCGATGCCGAAACCATTGTCGCCCGGACCCCAGCAAGTAGCCCCGGAAAGCGGGATGTTATGGTGGTCAACCCCGACGGTGCCAGCTATATCTTAAAGGATGGCTTCGAATACCTGGAAATCCAGGACAGCATTCCCAGGATAACGGCCGTCATACCCGACGAGGGGCCGGTGACCGGCGGGACCAGAATCCGGATCATCGGCCAGGACTTCTACTATGGCGACGACGGCCGGGTTCGGGTTTTCATCGGCTACAACGAGGCTTACGAAGGCCTTGAGGTACGCAATATCAACGAACACAACTACGGCGATGAGATAATTGTCTTCACTCCCCCGGGAGAACCCGGGACCTACGACATCTTTGTCTACAACCCCGACGGGGCCTCCTTCCTCCTGGAAAGGGCCTTTACCTACCGGGAGATACCCGCTTCGCCCAAAATATTAGGCCTCGATCCGGCCATAGGGCCGGTTAGCGGGGGCATCCCCATCGTGATAACCGGGGAAAATTTTGCCCCGGGCATGGAGGTATACTTTGGCAACCAGCAGGCCACCGAAGTAGTGGTGGAAGATGCTACCCAGGCCATTGCCTGGCTGCCCCCAGTCCGGGCCCCCCAAAGGGTTGATGTCCTGGTCATCAACCCCGACGGCGGCAGCGACCTCCTGGAAAAGGGCTTCGAGTACGTTCAGCCCGAAGATGCACCGGAGATCCATGCCCTCGATCCCGACTGGGGCCGGACCACGGGCAGCACCCCCGTTACCATCACCGGGGCTAAATTCCAACAGGGTGCCGTGGTCTTCTTCGGCGGCCGCCCGGCCCAGGAAGTCCGCTACGAAGGCCCGGGTAAATTAACTGTGCTGACTCCACCGGGTGGGGCCGGGCCTGTGGATGTTGTCGTCATCAACCCCGACGGCGGGGCCGCCATCCTGCCCGGCGGCTTCCTCTACAAGGAAGTGCCCGGCCCAACCATTACCAGTGTCGACCCCAACCAGGGACATACTGCCGGCGGGGAGCAGGTGACCATCAGCGGGGCAAACTTTGACGCCGGCGTACGGGTTTACTTCGGCACCGAGCCCGCCCTGGTAGTAGAAGAAGGGCCAGAAAGACTGCTGGTGACAACCCCCGCCCACGACCCCGGCCCGGTGGATATCAGGGTAGTAAACCCCGACGGAACTGAGGCCACGGCCCCCGGAGCCTTCCTCTACGTCGGTCCCCCTAAGGCTCCGGAGGATGTCACCATCTTCCTGGTGGAAGACACCGTCATCGGCCTCACCTGGCAGGCCATGCCGGGGGCCCTGGGCTATGAAGTCTACGGCCGCCCCAGCGGCAGAAGGGAAATGAGCTTCATGGGGGCCAGCGCAGAAAACTATATTTACCTGACGGGCCTTGAGCCCAACACCCGCTACTATTTTGAAATCCGGGCCGTCAACCTCTACGGGGCCTCAGACTTCAGTACCATAAGGGTCACTGCCCGGACAGAGCGGGCCAAGGGAATAACATCCCCCGCCTATCCCCCGGCAGACGTTTACCAGATCGTGGGCGACACGGCCAGGGTTGTCCTCCAGGAGGACCACTTCCGCAGCCAGTCCAGTTACACCCTCGATCTCCAGGGGCCAGCCTACGCCGGGGTGAAGAAATTCCAAATCTTTATCCCTGCCCGGGAGCTGCGGAAGGAGGGAATACTCCTTTTAAAGGCCAGGGAATTCCAGCTCTCCCTCCCCCTGACGGCCCTGGGGGCTAGCAGGAGCTCTTCCGACTACGGCGTCATCAGCCTGGAAATGGTCCAGGGGCCGGAAAAAGAGCTGCTGACGCGCCTGGCCCCCGGCCGGGGACAGGGCCAGCTCTATAGAATCAGCGCCTATTTCCAAAGGGACCGCAGCCAGGTAGAAATCTCCCGCTTCCGGCGGGACCTGCAGCTTACCTTCACCGGCCTGCCCCAGAACCGGGAACCGGCCTTCTACCGCTACAACCCCGCCCTGGACCGCTGGCTGGAGGGCTCCCTCTACTGGCACATGCCCCTGAATATGGCCATTGTCCAAATAGGGCAGCCGGGCTTGTACCTGCTAAAGGAAAAATAGGGTATGAAAAACCCACCCCGCCGCGGGTGGGTTTTTCATACCCGGTAATAGAGGTCTTTAAGCTACCCCAAAAGCCCCAGGCCGCTGAGGCCGACGGAAAAGATAAAGTACAGGGCCAGGCCGACCAGGAAAAAGCCCAGGACCACTATCAGGCCCCGGTAGAGTTTATCGGTTAGGAGCCCCTTGCCGGTAAAGACTAAAAAGGCCACCAGGGTATACCAGAGGAAATCGGCCAGGATATGGCCGGAAAAGAAGGAAACCAAGCCCAGGGCGCCTCCCTGCCGGGCCAGGGCAACAAAATTGGCGCCGATGGTCGCCCACCACAAGAGCCAGTAGGGGTTAGCAACGGTGGCCACAACCCCGGCGGCAAAGGCCCCCTTCCCATCCCGCTGCTCCTTCCCCTGCTCCAAATCCAGAGAGATTTCCCCCTGCCAGCCCTCCCGGATCATGCCGTAACCCATCCAGGCCAGGACCAGGCCCCCTCCCAGGGCCACTGCCGCCGCCACCAGACCATGCTCCAGGAGCTGGCCCAAGCCCACCAGCAGGGCCCCGACAACCAGGATTTCCATCAACCCATGACCCAGGGAGATCAAGGGCCCTACCACAATGCCGCGGCGCAGGCTCTGGTTAATGGCAACGGTGAGCAGGGGGCCCGGCATCATAGCCCCGGAGAAGGCTACCATAAAGGCAGTGGCAAATAAGGTCAAATTCCCCATTAACTCTCCTCCTTGTTTCCAATTCCATTACCCATCTCAAACCCCATTATATGTTTTAAGAAAGAGATTTGCCTTTGCCAAAAGGCAAGGATTTGCCGGCTGCCTGCCCTACCCTGGCCCAGGCCAACCGGCCCCCTGCCCTGGATACTAGAATGCCCGGGAAATAACCCCGGGCATTACCCACTTAACTGGCAGCTGATGATTTTTCCCCAGCCTTGCCTTCACTTTGCTTATGGGCATTGGTGCCATAATCGGTAGTATAAAAGCCGGAAGCCTTATAAAGGACGCTGACATTTCTGCTTATCAGGCGCCGAACCTCGCTCCCACAGGTAGGACATTTCTCCAGGGCCGGTGCAGTTATAGATTGGAATTCTTCAAAAACACCGCAATTGGGACATTTATATTCGTAGGTTGGCAAGATGGACACCTCCTGGCTTTTGGGTGGACTTACCATGAGTATATTTATACTGCAAAAGCTGGTATTTGTCAAGGTGGGGCAAACCCACTGCCTACACCAGATCCAGGGTCTTCGCTGCCGAAAAGACCATGTTGTAAACGACGTAGGTGGTGACAGCGTTTACCAGGGTAGCCGGCAGGACCACAGTGACAAAGAGCACCGGAAAAGCCACGGGTAGGCTGCCCACAACCACAAGGGCCGTCGCCAGAAAGACGGTGCCGCTAATCAGGGTGCCGAGGCAGGCAACCAGGGGTACCGATATGTGCCTGTTGAAGCTGGCCGTTGCCTTGATCATAGCCATAACGGCAAAGGATGTGACCAATTTATCACACATATTGGCAATCTGGCCCCCGGGAAAACCGGTGGTTAGGGCGGAAAAGATGCCTGCCAGGAGCCCGGCCACCAGGGCGTTTTTAGGGGAATCGTCGATAAAAAGGGCAATAAAGAGCATGGCCAGCAAAAAGTCTGGTTTCATACCACCAACTATGGGGGGAACAATCTGGTGCAGCACAAGGCCGATAGCCATCAGCAAAGCCGTAATTACCATATTTTTAATTTTCATTTTTTCTCCTCCATCCCAAAAAGTTTTTGACAATCACTCTAACTCTCCAATTACCTTTCCGGCTGCTGCCGCAGCCCGGTGAGGCCCTTCCACAACCTTCTTCCAAGTCTCTGCCAATTATAGAGTTTATCTTTATGGTTCCTTCACGTCATTGGACCTCACCTCCTTAATTGCTTTCCAAAAAAAAATCGCCCCTGAAAAACAGGGACGAAATCATTCCGCGGTGCCACCCATCTTGTCTTACACCTAGGGGCCCCTTAGAAACAAAAAGCATTTTATCTTTAGGATAAAATGCGCTGCCACCCAAATGTAAAACCACTCTTTTCGGATACGGCCATATCGGCGATATCCTATCTTGCGATAACGGAAGATTTACCGGATGCCGCTACTTCTCTTCACAGCACCATCTCCGGGGCCCATTCGCCTCGACTTCCAGTACCGCACTCCCACCACCGGCGGCTCTCTGTAACCTTCCATCGGGGTTACTCTTCCCCTTCATCAATTTCACTCTATGGATTTTTGCTATTTATGGCTCAATTCTACCATACTTTGGTGGGGACTGCAAGGGGTTTTTGCCAGCAGAGTATTCGACCGGAAAAACACTGCTATCCCCTGTCAAAAAAGGTATTGGCAACCTTTCGAAGAATAATCTTTATTGAGAAAATATTTAGGGGAGGATTG